>VGSJ01000010.1 GCA_016875015.1 Deltaproteobacteria bacterium
GATACCACAGAATTAATATTAAGTGAACAGTATTGGATTTAGGGGGATTATTAAGCACGTATTTAATCCCCCCTTACCCCCCTTTAGAAAAGGGGGGAAGAAAAAACCTAAATTTTAATGCCATATTAATTATGAAGCGTCACACTAACCTTACGAGCTCAGAGGCGGAGGCCCATAACCGGGGGCGCGCCGGTTTTTACCTCGATTTTTGACATGCAGCCCCAAAAAAGGTAAAATAAACCAATCCATAAAATCGTTTTGCCTATCAACCTTCACGCACTGAGGAAATAAGGGAGTTCATCTATGGCCCGGGTTACGATTGAGGACTGCCTGGAACAAGTACCGACTCGCTTCGGCCTGATCCATCTGGCGGCCAAGCGGGTGCGCCAAATTTTCCGCGGGGCGCCGGTTTTGGTCAAAGGGGACAACAAAGAGATCGTCATGGCCCTGCGGGAGATCGCCGCGGCTAAAATCGTGCCTACTACCCCCTTAAAAGCCCTGCCGGAACCCGAAGCCTAATAATCCCCGCCCCTCGCGCCCGGATTCGCCGTTGCCGCCCTCCCGGGTGGCGCGGCCGTCAATGGCGGACTTCCGGCCCTGGCAGTTTTGGGCCACATGGGGCACGGCCTTCAGGCCCCGCATGGCCTGGACGAATCCCCGGGTATCATAGGCCTTGTCGCCGCCCACGGTAATGCGGTGCCGGCCGGGAACGGCCTCCACCATGGCCTCGGCCGCCTCCCGCTCGGCGGTGCCGGTAGCCGCGGTGAGGCGGGGCGAGATAATCAGGCCGTGGCGGTTCTCCATCAGCACCTGCCCCATGAAGCAGAGCTTGGCCTCTTTGCCCTTGCGTAACAGCCGGGCCTCGGGATCGGTGGTGGAGGCGTGCGTCTGGTTCAGGCGCCTTTCCCCATGAAAGTCCACTTCCGGGTTGCGACCGCCGCCGTCCTCGGGGGGCGGGGCGTCCTTGGGGCGGAAACTCTTCAGGGAGGCCCAGGCCTCAATCAGGGTGCCGTCCACGGTGAAATGCTCGTCCGACAGCAGCCTGGCGATCTTCACCTGCTCCAAAATGCGGGCTAAAAAGGCCGCGGCCAGGTCCGAGTCGAGAAAGCGCTCCTGATTCTTGGAAAAAACGGAATGGTCCCAAACCTTGTCGTCCATGGAGAGCCCCACAAACCAGCGAAACAGGCGATTGTAATCCAACTGCTCCATCAGCAGTCTGGCGCTGCGGATGGTGTACAGGATTTGCAGCAACAAGGCGCGGAGCAGCTTCTCCGGGGGGATGGAAGGGCGTCCCTCCCGGGAATACATGGCCTGAAACTCTCCGGACAGTTCGGCCAGGGCTTGATTCACCATGTCCCGGATCGGCCTTAGGGGATGATCCTGGGGCACTCGAGCTTCGGGGGAAAGGTAGCTGAACATGGCTTCCTGCTGCACATCGGCACCGCGCATAATGGCTGCCTACAGATAACACATTGTTATCGTTGAATATAACACTTTTTTAGCATTATGCGCAGCGTTATTTAGGGGTTAGCAAGAAAAGAGTTTTTCAACAGCCTGATATTACTGGGCGGTGCTAACCTGGGGTTCTTAGACCGTCACCCCGTAAGAATCTGCGAACCAAGAGCGTGGCATCTTCAAAATCTAAAAAAATTGAGTTCGAGAAAAACTTGTGCTATCTTGCGTTCAAAAACACGATTGGGCCACCAAAAAGGGAACTTCTTCGGGATATCCTCCCCGGACGGCAAGTCTAAAACAAATTTTCACTCGCGGCGGCCAAGGCTACCGCAGAATCTTGGACTACGTTTTGTAAAAAGTGGTAAATCAATCCTCAGAACCTGTTCAGGAAAATTTAAAACCCGGACCCCCCGCACGTAGCAGGAGGAGGATCAATGTCGGGAACCAGAAACTATTTCTTCAGTAGCTTGTGCCGGACATATGGCCTGGTCGTCCCCTTTGTCGTAGCGGTTCTATCTATCGGTCTGGTTTCGTCAGGGGCGGCCCTGGCGGGAACGTGGTCCCGCACCGGCCCCCTCGTCACGCCCCGGGACTCGCACAAGGCCACCCTCTTGAACGATGGCCAGGTGTTGGTGACAGGAGGCTTTAACCGGACGCCCGAGGCTTCTACTTACCTGGCCAGCTCGGAGCTGTACAACCCGGTTTCCGGGAGCTGGTCGAATACCGTCGGCGCCCTTAACAACCCCCGCGCCGGACATACCGCCACCCTCCTGAACACCGGCCAAGTGTTGGTGGTAGGAGGCCGAAACAGCAGCACCTACCTGCAAACTTTGGAACTCTACGCCCCGGGGACCAAAATCTGGTCATACACTTTTGGTGCACTCAGCACCCCCAGAACCGGACACACCGCCACTCTCCTGAACGATGGCCGGGTGCTGGTGGTGGGGGGCCGGAGTGCCAGCTCGACTTACCCGACCACTGCGGCATATTATCACCCGCCCACCCAGACCTATGGCGGGATTGTCTCCCCCTTGGCTACCCGGGAAGGGCACACCGCCACGCTGCTGGCCAACGGCAAAGTCCTGGTTGCCGGGGGCTGGTATGGAGTTTCTTTAGAACGCGTAGAGCTTTATCGGCCGCGTTCCATATCTGCGATTCTCAGCCTGTTCTTACTGGAATAGCGGGTTGGCCGGTCTGCAAGTTCGTTTCTTCTTCATTCCCGGTGTCTCAGGCGCGTGGCTTAGCGGTAACGCGCCCCTCTGGGTTTATTAATAAATAATCTCAAACACTTCCTGTTTGTCCTTTTTTCCTTTCACCTCTTTGGAGGTTAACTGTTTGACCCTGGTCTCTGACCCCAGGCAATCCAGAGTTTCCCGGGTGATGAGAATCTGGCCGGGCTCAGCCAAACCGCAGAATCGGGAGGCAATATTGACGGCATTGCCGATGATGGTAAATTCCATGCGCTCCGGTGAACCCACGTTCCCCAGATAGACCTCGCCGGTGCTGATACCGATGCCGATTTCCACGGTCTGGGGCAAGTCATAGCGCTTTTGCCAACGCTCAGCCAGGACGGGCATCTGGTGCATCATTTGAATAGCCCCGGACACGGCGTTCCGGGCCGAATTCCTCAAGGGAATCAGGCTGCCAAACATCGCCACGATGGAATCACCAATATATTTGTCAATGGAACCTTGATGCTCAAAAATAATCCGCACCATTTCTGTAAAGTACTCATTGAGAATTTTCATCAACTGATCCCGGGGGGTAACCTCCGTCATTTTGAGAAAATCCCTGATGTCAGTGATTAATACCGTCACCTCCTTGAGAGCTCATTCCAATCTGACCTGGACATCTTTCTTCATGATGTCCTCCACCACTTGGGGAGAGAGATAACGGGCCAGATTAAGGCGTACCGTCTGCTCCTTTTGGATTTGCTCCGCGAGTTGGGCATTTTCTATGGCCACCGCTCCCTGATTGGCCAGGGTGGTTAGCAGGTCAATATCCTCCCGGTTGTAGCAGTGTCCGGATTTTTTCTGGCCCACCATCAGGACCCCCTTCACGTCATCCTGGAAGATCAACGGGAGGGCCAGACAGGCCCCAGGGCCTTGAAGCGCTCCTGGCATGGTTCTTTGATGGGTGAATAGCCGGGTGTTTCGAGAATATCATACTCGGTGATCAGCCGTTTTTCCCGGATAATCGCGACCAGCAAGGGATCGTTATAGGGCAGGTGCATGGTCTGAACCATGTTGCCGGAGTGTTTTCCCTGATCCGAGATAAACAGGCTCAGGCACGTCTTTTTTCCCGGGTCCAGGAGCACCACCCCCGCAGAGCCAAGGGACATTTCCTGCCGAACCACAGTGATAATGCGGGTTATGACCTCGGTTAGGTTCAGTACCGAGGCCAGGGCGTTACTTGCCGCGAGCACCGCTTGCTTGTAATCCACTACCTTGCGGAAAAATAACCGGTCCACGCTATGCTGGACTTTGCGATTTATGGGGTTGAAAAAAAACACCACGAGGACGGCAAGGAGCAAAGGATACACCTGTTCGGAAAATTCGCCGAAGAGCGGTTGGAATACCGCGGTGCGAAACAACACCTGCATCATGAAATAAGCGGACCCCACTATGGCAGTCATGATGGTATAGCCTAAGGTTCTCTTGATATAGACATCTACGTCAAACAGGTTGTGTTTCACGATGGCATAGGCGATGGCGGCGGGAAAGAAGACCACGGGCGCCCGTAACCAGGGGCTGCCGATAATTCCTACGTTCACGGGGACGATGCCGTAAATGGTAAAGATATTAGCCAGGGCCGGAACCGGAAAAGCCAGGGCCGCCCCGAACAGCACCACTTTAGCCCGCCGGCGGGCGATGCCCGGGGCGCCGCCGAACCAGGCGGAAAACGCTGAAATCAGGAGGGCGGCGGCGCAGAAGAAGGTAAAAAGCGTAACCAGCTGGTAGACCTTCGCAATAACCGGGTGTGGATAAGAGAGCTGCAGAGAGATGATTAACAGGGCCGCCAATCCATAAGGGAGAATTTTGAGATAGGGGTATCTTTGAAAGGTCTTTCGAGGTTCAGGGAAAACCAGACTGAGATGGATGGTTGCCGCCGGGAAGAGGGCGCTGGCCAGCAGATAGATCCGTATGCAGCCCCCGTGGGTGGCGATGACGTCGAAGTTGAGCAGATAGTGTAATCCGACAAAATAACAGGCAAGCAGGAAGGCCCAACTCACTTCGGTGTCCGGCTTCATGACAAAGACCAGGAAACCGCACAGCCCATAGATAACGCCGGTTATAAAATAAAGCCCAAAGATGTTAAAAAAATCATAAATATCAAACGGCATGGTGGGCAAGATAACCGCGAATACCTGTCCGCGCCGGTTCACCTGATACGCAATGGGGTCCCCGACCGGGGTCTGCTCGACGACTTTCTCTAATGCCAGACTGGTGGCAATCTCTTGGTTATTGGCCTGCACAATTTTGTCGGGGTATCGCAATCCGGCTTTGCTCCCGGTCCAATGGGGCTGGCTTATACCGGTGACGATCAGCCTTTCATTAACCAAAAAACCAGAAAAGGGCTTGTCAATCCAAGCCAAGGCCTGAATGAAACATCTCAGGCCGATAGCTAAAAAAATCAGCACCATGACCACGAGGACAATCCTGCTGGAAATTTTAGTTACCGCGGTGCCCGGCAACGGTTTTTCTTCGCGCAAAGTTGTTTCAGTGGCCATGATCTGCTTTTCGATATACTCTTTTGAAAATAACCAACAAGAGTAATGAGAAAAAAATTACCATAGTTAAGTATGAAAAAACCTCGCCGTACCTGGTGTAGAAACTGGTCTGCTGACGACGAGGGAGAGTTCTGGTCAAAAAACCTTCTACGAAGAGACATTTTCCCCGGTCGGCCACTATCCCCGATATCCGTCCCCAGGGATCAATCACGCAGGAAATGCCGGTATTGGCAGCCCGGGCGACGGTGACACGATTTTCCACCGCCCGGAATACGCTCATCATGACAAATTGGTGGGGTGCAGCCGTATCTTCAAACCAGGCTTCATTGGTGACGTTGACGATAAACTCGGCGCCCCGGGCGACAAACTGCCTTACCAAGTCGGGGAAAATATTCTCCCAGCAGACGGCCACCCCAAACTTAATCCCGTTGAGCTCAAAAATCGTATAGTTCTGGCCTGGAATAAAGTCCCCGGCATGGGCCGCCAGTCGTTGGGGCCAGGGCCAGGCCTCCCGGTAAGGCAGGTACTCGGCAAAGGGCAACAGATAGATTTTGTGATGATAGCCGGTAATCGCACCCTCGGGGGAGATGAGAAATACGCTGTTATAGCGGTGGGTCAGCACCCAGTTAGGCTCTCCCAATTTAGGGCGCTGAGCGCTCCCCAGCAAAAGATGGGTTCGGATGCTTTGGGCCAGCGCCAAGACGCTGTGCGTCGCCTGGGAGTCTTGCAAGAACGCTCCGGGAACCGCGGACTCGGGCCAGACCATCAGGGCGGGGCGGTCTGCCTGGGCCGCTTGAGTGGTTAACCGGCAATATTTTTCCAGAATCATGGTTCGATATTGGTTCTCCCATTTCAGGTCTTGGGGAATATTGCCCTGGATCAAGCAGGTCCTGATCCCCTCTCCGGCGGGCTGGGCGGACAACGCCCAGAATCCATGGAAGAGGGCAACGGTTGCCGCCCCAAGCGTGGCCAGGGCATAGGGTAACAGGCGCATTTCGCGCCGGGAAGGACTACCCCGGCTCCCGGCGACCAGTGCCAGGAGGATTTCGCTCAGGAGGGCGTTAACCAGGACGATGACAAAGGAGATGCCGTAGACCCCGGTGAACGCGGCCATCTGGATAACCGGCAAAACCTGGTATTGAGACTGGCCCAAGAGGGCCCAGGGCAAGGCCAGGAACCCCGCATGTGACCGCAGATATTCCAGGGACACCCAGATCACCGGGGCCGCCAGCACGGGGGAAAGTCCACCCCGGCGAGTGAGAAAGCTCAAGGCCAGCCCAAACAAACCCCAGTAAGACCCCAGGTAGACCCCGAGGAGCAAAAAATCTGTCCGGGTGAATCCTGGAATCACGTTGATCCAGGAGAAGATTCCCATGAAAAAGCTGATCCCGGCCAGATAGGCCAGGGCCCCGGCCGAGGCCGGGCCGCTTCTCCGGATGGCTGCCAACAGGGGAACCAGGCCGATCCAGGCCAGGTAAGCCGCCTCGAAACGCGGGAAGGCCGGAATAAGCAACAAGGCAGAAGCCAATGACAGGAATATTCTCAGCATGCACGTTTCTGGTCTGTCGGCGCCACGGGCTGGATCTACACGCCACCAGGCGGAGATCCAGCCGCGCCTCCCGCCGTTCCCTGGACCGCGGTTCCCGTGACGATGCTGGTGGCGAAAAATAATGCCGCCAATGTCAGCATCAACTCTCTGCGACTCAACATTTCAGGCCTGCACTCAACTGTCGATTAATTGCCATTGATTTAGGATAGCGGCCAAAAATTTTTGTCTTCACGGTGAAGAGTGTCTCTATCACCCCCTTTTAGCAACAGGTATCCAGTTACATAAAACTACTAAAAGAAAACATTGAGAAGCACCCGGATATATTTGGAGGCCAGAAGTCTATTGTTACCCGCGAATCTATCCCGGTATTGCACGGAGAAGGTAAGAGGTACCGGAAAGCTGCCCCTTTTATAGAGGGGTAAGGTGCTTAAACCGAGGCTGACCCGATAGATTTGTTCCATATAATTTGTCTGGGCCTCCAAAGATGCGTAATTTAATCCTTTATTACCGTGGACCTGTTCGCTCTGCCCCTGAGGCCAGGGCTTGGCCTAATACCTGATAACTTAAGGTCAGGGGCCGTAACTCAACTTGGTGTGAACCGTCGCCCTGGGAAGGTTTCCATCCCAGCTAAGGCTGTCAAAGCTTTTGACATATATCTTCCCATCTCCCAGGATCGGAAGCCCTTGGACCTTTTGCAGGTTTAAATCAAGCACTTTGGCACCCGGGAACATAAAATTGAGATCTTCAAGCGTCAATTGATAAAAATTGAAGGTGGGCAAAGTTGGAAAGAAAGATTGAAACTTTACCTGCACTCCTTTCTCCCCGGTTGCCGGGACAAAAGTTCCCACAAAGGTGGCTTTCACTCCAGAAGCCACAGTTTTGGAACCTGGCCAAGGCCCCATTTCCGGCTCCAGGGTGGCTACCCCGTAAATAAAGGGGCCAATCAATAATTCGGGGTTTATATCCCCAGCAGGTCCCCCTCCGGCCAAGGCCGGCGCCGCGGCGCCCCCCAGTGCCAGGGCTACACCCAAGCAGGTGAGCAAAAATGCCATACGCCCTTTAGGCCACAACATGGGTTTGTCCTCCTTTTATTGCGGTTGATGGTTTTTCCGGATTAATAGGCACAGGATTCTGACCATTTTGACCTTCGTGCTCCGCCCTCCTTCAACCCGACGCCCCTGTCACCGAATATTGACTTGGTTCGTCGCCAAGGGCCTCGATGTACCGTTGCATGGGAAAAATCCCCGTTGCCGCGCTCAACGTTGCCTTGAGTACGCCGATAAGTGGACTGTGGGGCATCTGGTTCTGCCGCTAAGGAAAAAAACCGATGGAATACGCCCCTTGCTTATTTGCCAAGGGGGCAAACTGGCGGTTTACTGAGAAGGAGGGTATGAACTGGGAGGATTGGCTATCTTAAGAAGAAGCAGAATACCGAAGTTACCCCCCCCTAGAATTTAAAACTATATTTCACGTTTAGTATGGCTAAATCTCTTTGTCAATAAATAATACAAGTTATAAAACAAGGTATGCCAATAGCACGCACAGATGTCCGGTTTTCATAGCACATAAAATGTCCGGTTGATTTTTTTATGGTTTCCCTTAACCTGGGTAGGTCTCGCCGGAGGATAGGGCAACGCTGGGGAGCGACCCGAGCGCCGGCGGGACGTCCGGGGAAGAGAGGGAAGCCGAGCGCTTCCCCTTTCCTATTCAGGGCCAGGTTTCGTGCGTATGCGGAAAAGCTGCCCACCGCGTTGGGTCATGCAGACCGGGTGGAACCTTTCCGGGCTTACTGCACGGGCCTGTTGTTGCCTGTTGAGCGCAAAAGTGTCGAACCCATGGCGGCACAACTTGCTCCGGGCCAGGTGAGCGCCAAACACCAATCCCTGCATCATTTTGTGGCCAAGGCCGCTTGGCGTGATGATGCGGTGATGCGGGCGGTTCGGGATTACGTCCTGCCGAAGATGCAGAGTCAGGGGCCGAGGCTGGCGGGGATTCCACCATCATGCCACCCTGTGTATTGCCGCCTACGGCTTCCTGGTGGCCGAGCGCAGTTCTTTTCCCCCTCCGGTCCTGACATCCGGTCAGCCTTTACGCGACCTCAAGTACCCGAAGGTTGGCAGCCGAGGGGATCCTCCCCTCAGGCCGGAGCGACATAGCCCATATTCCATTGCCACCATAAAAATGAAACCCATGATCCTTCTGTCAAACAATCTGCCTCGGCGCCCCTGCTGTCATCGGACTAACAGCCAATGAGATCAGTTGATGACGCAGTAGTATTATGCCGGGCGGCAATGATCCGGGATAGGGAACTCTTATATCCGCACCATTAAATTTTTCCATATATCATGTTCTTTCCAAGCGCCATTGTTTCACTAAAAACTTGATTTCTAAATTCAGGGTACAAGGCCCTATAATATTTCCAAAAAAGCGCCTAATGCAATTAGGATAAGAAGGTTAATCAGCAAGATTCTGGTTAGGGTTTTAGCGCGGCCCATTTTCTTAAACCTCTCCCCGGATCCGGCGAATGAGCTTCGAGACCGACACGGGTTCGGTGACGGGCAGCAGCACCACTTGGCCGCCGTAGCGGAGCACGATCTCCCGGCCCGCCACCTGCTCGGCCGGATAATTGCTCCCCTTGGTGAGGATGTCGGGCTTGAGGCTGGCTAAAAGCTCCGGCAACTGGTGGCTGGTGAAGACGGTGACATAGTCCACCGCGGCCAGGGCCGCCAGGATGCGCACCCGCTGGTCCTCCCCGATGACCGGCCGGCCCGCCCCTTTCACCTGCCGGACCGAGGCGTCGGAGTCCACCGCCACCACCAGGGCTTCCCCCAGGCGCCGGGCTTCTTCCAGGAACCTGATGTGGCCGCTGTGGAGCAGGTCGAAACAGCCGTTGGTGAACACCACCTTTTTCCCCCGGGCCTGGAGCTGGGACGTCAGCAGCCTTAACTCGCCCGGGGTCCGGATTTTTTCTTCCAGCCGGGTCCCCTCCTGGCCCAACTCCCGGGCCAACTCGGCCCGATAGATGGGGGCGGTGCCCACCTTGCCCACCACCACCCCCGCGGCGACGTTGGCCAGCGCGGCCGCCAGGACCGGATCGCCCCATCGGGCCAGACCCAGGGCCATGAGGGCCGCCACGGTGTCGCCGGCCCCGGAGACGTCAAACACTTCCCGGGCCCGGGTCGGGATGGAGAGCTCAGGCGCCCCGCCGGCAAACAGGAGCATGCCTTCCGCCCCCAGGGTGATGAGCAGATAGTCCAGCGCCAGACTCTCCCTGAGCGTGGCGCCGGCCCGCACCAGATCTTCCCGCCGGGCCAGGGAGTAGCCCACCGCCAGTTCGGCTTCCTTGCGGTTGGGGGTGATCACCGTGGCCCCGGCGTAGCCGGAGTAGTCCGCGCCTTTGGGGTCCACCACCACGGGATATCCCCGGGAGCGCCCTTGGGCGATCAGTTCTTTAAGCACCGCCGGAGTAAGGACGCCTTTGGCGTAATCGGACAGCACCAGGGCGTGGAGCCCGGGCAGGCGGGCGCCCAAAAACTCCCGGGCGGCCGTTTCGAAGGCCGGCGGGGCCGGGGCCCGGCTTTCCCGGTCGATGCGCACCACCTGCTGGGAGGCGCCGATGACTCTGGTCTTCCGGGAAGTGCGGCGCGCCTGGTCCGTGAAGAGGCCGTCCACCCCCACTCCCAGCCGGACCATCTCTTGCTTGAGCAGGTGGCCGGGGTTATCATCTCCCACCAGGCCCAGGACTTCTACCTGGGCCCCCAGGGCCACCAGGTTGTTGACCACGTTGCCGGCGCCCCCCAGGGTGCGGGTCTCCCGCTCCACCTCCACCACCGCCACCGGAGCCTCCGGGGAGATGCGCTCCACCTTCCCCCAGAGATACTCATCCAGCATAAAGTCACCGGCCACCAGGACCCTGAGGTTTGAGAACCCCGAAAGGTCCAGGTTGCGGAGGCGATCGCCGTGCATTTCGGCCTTATTCGGTGATTCGGGAGACATGGCTTTAGGTCTCTTAGTACAAGGGGTTATCAATACGGTAACGTATTTCTTACTCCGTGAAGATCACTTCCCCCTCACCCTGACCCTCCATTGGGGGAGAGGGGAAAAGACGGGACCGATTTGAGGCTCTGCCATCATAAAAAACCCGGCGACCTAACCTACCCCCTCTCCACCCGCTTCGGGGGAGAGGATTGGGGGGCCTGGCCGCCGCTCTTAAATGCGTCGGCTATCTGCGGAGGCGGGCGCGGAGGCCCGCCCCGCCGGTTGATTACTCCTAAACCTGCTGGCCGATATGGAAGTAGGTGAATCCCAGATTGGCCAACTTGGCCGGATTGTAAAGATTGCGGCCGTCAAAAATCACCGGGGCCTTCATCAGGGAGTGCATCCGTTCAAAATCAGGCTCCCGGAACTTGGTCCACTCGGTGCAAATAATCAGGGCGTCCGCCCCTTCCAGGGCCTCGTAGGACGAAGCGGCATAAGCCACGGCCGGATGGTCCCCGAAATGCTGCCGGGTTGCCGGCATGGCCTCCGGGTCATAGGCCTGAACCCGGGCCCCCATTTCCAGCAAGCGGGAGATGACGGTCAGCGCCGGGGCATCCCGGATGTCGTCCGTTTGGGGCTTGAAGGACAGCCCCCAGACGGCAAACACCCGCCCCTTCAAGTCATCCTTAAAGTAAGCGCGTATGACCTCCATGAAGAGCCGGCGCTGGTCCTGGTTGACGGCCTCCGCCGCCTCCAGCAGGCGAGGCGTGTAGTGTAAGGAAGTGGCCGTATGGATCAAGGCCTGCATATCCTTGGGGAAACAAGAGCCGCCGTATCCCAAACCCGGAAACAGAAACAGGGGGCCGATGCGGCGATCAGAGCCGATCCCCCGGCGCACCATATTGATGTTGGCCCCGGTCCGGCTACAGATGTTGGCGATCTCATTGATAAAGGATATTTTGGTGGCCAAAAAGGCGTTGGCGGCATACTTGGTCAGTTCGGCGGACACCACGTCCATGACAATGACGGGATGATTGGTGCGCACAAACGGCGCATACAACTCCTTCATCAGTTCCGCCACCCGCACCTCGTCGCATCCCGCCACGATGCGATCCGGCTTCATGAAATCATCAATCGCGGTGCCTTCCTTGAGGAATTCCGGGTTGGAAACCACGTCAAATTCGAAGACTTCGCCCCGGGCTTGCAGTTCTGCCTCGATCACCTGGCGCACCTGCCGGGCCGTACCCACCGGCACCGTGGATTTTTCCACGATCACCTTGTAGCCGTTCATGTGGCGGCCGATGTCCCGGGCTACTTCCAGCACCATGGACAGGTCGGCGGAGCCGTCTTGGTCCTGGGGCGTGCCCACCGCGATGAAGCAGACCAGGCTCTTTTGAATCGCCGGCCCTAACTCGGTGGAGAAAAACAGCCGGTGTTCCTGATAATTGCGTTTAACGTAATCCTCCAACCCCGGTTCATAGATGGGAATGCGGCCCTGCTCCAGGGCTTCCACCTTGGCCGCATCCGCGTCCACGCAGATAACGTCGTTGCCCATTTCGGCAAAGCAGGCTGCGGTCACCAGGCCCACATACCCTGCGCCGATTATTGCCAGTTTCATGAATCAGTTACCTCCTCCTCAGCTTTTTCTTACGGCTGCTAAAACAGATCAGGTCCTTCTTTATTTTTGCTTTCATCCGGGAAACGCACCGGCGATCGTTTCATTCTCTCCCCTAACCCCGGAATGAACACGGTAAAACCGATCCTCTGGTCATTCGGCCGGTCGGTGTATGACAAGACCACGCCCCAGCAGTCGCGTTGCAGCACCACCCCATACCTTCGTTCCAGTTTATTGTTGGTCTCGAAAGTATGCCCGTAGGTGACCCAGGTTTTGACGGAGCGCATAAGATTTAGATAGGCTTCGAGGTTGATTTGTTTGGCGAAATCCCTGATATATACATAATTTACATTGATATAGTTCTGCCTTTTATTGTCAAGAATCGTCACTTTAAAATCAGCCCGCTCAAATCCTTCCTTGTAAGGGGAAACGCCCAGGTTCGATCCCAGGACGAGTTGGGGCAAGGGGTAAAATTGCATTTCTCCCCAAAAATCGGAAAAAGGATGATGCGGCACGGGATTGCCATCCAGCCCCATGCTGGTCTTGTTAAAGAAGGCGCTCTGGCTCAGACGGAACCACAGCACATCCCGCACCGTGGTCTGCCCTTGCTCGTTCTGGCTGCGCCAGAGAATGTTGTTGGCGACCCCGTAGGTAAGGGCATTGACGCCGCCGACGGGGTTGTCCCCCTCCCGCACGGGCAGGTTGCGGTTGACCTGCGCCACCCAGCCCTGGTCCAGGGGGTCAAATTGGGGATAGCGGTGCGGGTTAAACCGGGGGATATTCGTGTAGGCCACTTCGGGGCGCAGGATGTGTCGGAAAAAATAGGAGGATTCAGTCCCGCGGCCGTAGTCCCTCGCCCAGGCCCCGGACAGGGCCACCCTGGAATCAAATAATTGCCGGGGGATAAGTTGCTCCGGCGGGCCGTTGGGGACGGCGTGGTCCACCCGGAACAGGGTCTCCCGGAACCCCACCCGGGAACCGAACGATATGCCCGGCAGCGGTTGCCCTTGCAGACTGATATTGGGATGGAAATCCAGCCGGTCGCCGGTCATGCCGTGGTTTTGGTAAAAGTAATTGTACGACGAACTCAGACCCAGATAGAGCGGCAACCCCCCCAAGGACACCGGCACCGAATTGAGCGCGGCCCCCGGCACCCGGTTGAACAGGTTGGGGTCATTGTTGACCAGTTTATCGTAATAGCGGGTGTAGAGGGTGAAATTGGCCACGGAGAAATTGCGGGCCAGGGCGAAGCTGGAAACCCGGGTATTCACCTCTTCTTGCTCCAGGTCCCGCCCAAACTCCATGAGCAGTTCCCGGGAATAGCGATTGAGGCCCATGTAGCCGAAATTGAAGTCCGCGAGATAATTGGCATCGCTGACCCGGTCCAGGGTGCCCCGGGCCTCCCAGTCGCCCAGAGGCTGGTTAATCATCCCCGAGGCCCAGTAGCGGCGGTTGGTGGTGTTCTGGGTATAGCTGTCATTCATATAGAAAAAACGGAAATTGGCCGCGGCCTCATCGTGCCCCCGGCGCCGGTACTCTCCCCCCTGCATGTAACCCCGGTTGGAAAAGACGGTCTGGTAGAGCGTGAGATCGGAATAGTTGTTGATGGCCCAATAAAAGGGCGCTTCCACCACCGCCCCCCCCGCCCGGTGCTGCCCATAGGCAGGGAGGAGAAAGCCGCTCTGTCGGGAGGTCATCACCGGCAGGACGGCCAACGGCAGGTAGAGCACCGGAACCCCGGCCAGGTGGAAGAGACCATCCCGGCCCGTGGCATAGCCCTCCAGGACCACCGAGAGCTTCCGGGCTGAAAAGCTCCACACCGGCCGGTCCGCATCGCAGGTGGTGACCTTGGCCTCCTCGGCGTAATAAGTCTTGTCGCCGGTCTTGCGTATCAGGGGGCTGTCCACATGAAAGTGGTTTTTTTTCAGGAAGAGACGCGCCCCCTGCATCTCGCCGCAGCGAGTCGCCAGGTTGAATTGGCCTTCCTGCCCGGTAAAGATATCTTCTTC
This sequence comes from Deltaproteobacteria bacterium, assembly GCA_016875015.1. Taxonomy (GTDB): domain Bacteria; phylum Desulfobacterota; class Desulfobaccia; order Desulfobaccales; family 0-14-0-80-60-11; genus 0-14-0-80-60-11. The sequence goes on from VGSJ01000010.1 coordinate 14,337, forward strand.
CAGAACCAGAACCACATTGCCTTTGACCCGGGCTATTTTGGTGGCCTCATTCACCTCTACCTGTTCCGCGGTGAGGCGGCGGTCTCCCTGGCGGATTTCCACCTTGCCTGTCGCGGTATAGATGTGGCGGGCGGCATCATAGGTAACCGTGTCGGCGCGGATCCTCCAAGGCCCCCCCTCGAAGCGCTGGCCCTTGAACAGGTCCATCTCCGTAGCCGCCCCGGCGCTCCCGGCGCTGAGGAGGACGATCAGGCACCCTAAGGTTAGGACCACGTTGCGCGCCAAGACCAACTCCTGGAATTCCATTTTAAAATCGTAAAATTATACCACAGGCCTTCGGCTCTTTCAAGGAAGCCGGTGCAGGGAATCTCTCGTTTTCAAGAGAGATTGTCTTGAGGGGGAACCGCGTTAAGGCTGTCCTGGTTCCGTTAGTCAGAGCAGATGCTTTATTTTTGCAATGGTTGCGGAACGGGGCGGAAATGAGTTGCAACCGGAGAGAACCTGTCCCTTGGGGCAATCTCTCGTAGATATGATCTGAGTGACGACAGCCATCAGGATCCGCCGAACAACTGCACGCCCACTACTTCCTCTTTAAACCGGCCTTCCACTCCCAGGGGGATCATCACCAGACCGTCGCTTTTAACCAGGGGGGAGAGCAGCCCCGAGGACCCCAGGATCGGGTCGGCCCACAGGGTCGCACCCTCCCGGCGCAGGCGCACCCGGACGTAGTCTTCCCGGCCCGTGGCCCCGGCCAGGTTCCGGGACAGCACGGCAGTCACGGTGCGCCCCCAGGGGGACGGGTCGTTGACGCCCGCCAGGCGCGAGAGCAGCGGCCGGCCCAGCACCTCCATGACCACCGCGGCGGAGGCCGGGTGCCCCGGCAGCCCCAGGAGGGGCTTGGGCGGCGTGTGCCCCAGGGCGGCCAGGATGGTGGGTTTGCCGGGCCGGAGCGCCACCCCGTGCACCAGGACCTCGGAGTCGGGCAGGTCCTTAATGGCAGTGAGCGTCAGGTCCCGGACGCCCACGGAGCTGCCGCCGGAGATCAGAATCAGGTCAGCCGCGTCCAAGGCCGCGGCCAGGGTTTTTCGTAAGGCGTCAAAATCATCGGGAATAATACCGTGCATCAGGGGCAGGCCGCCCCACTCGGCCACCTGGGCCGCGGCCAGATAGGCGTTGGCATCCCGCACCTGGCCGGGGGCCGGAGTGCCGTCTAGAGGGATAATTTCGTCGCCGGTGGAAAGAATTACGACTCGGGGTTTTTTATAAGCCGCCAGGCGTCTTATGCCTAAGGCCGCCAGGAGCCCGATCTCCTGGGGGCGCAGCCGCCGGCCGGCCGGGAAGAGCAACTCCCCCCGGGCCACGTCCTCCCCGGGCTTGAGCACATTTTCCCCCGGGGCCACCGCCCGGCGCACCTCCAGGGTGCCGTCCGGGTGCTCGGCGGTGTATTCCACCATCACCACTGCATCGGCGCCCGGGGGCAGCATGGCGCCGGTGGCCACCCGCAGGGTCTCGCCGGGACCCACGCCCCGGGCGGGGGCTGCGCCCATGGGGACTTCCCCCTTAATTTCCAGGTATTGGGGCGTGCCGACGCCGGCCCCGAAGGTATCCTGGGCCCGGACCGCGTAGCCGTCCATGGTGGCGCGCAAAAACCCCGGCACGTCCTCCGGCGCCATAATGGGCGCAGCCAGGACCCGGCCGCCGGCATCGGCCAGATCCATCTCCTCCACCCCCACCGGGCCAAACCGGTCATAATGGGCCAGGACTTCTTCCCGGGTTTGGAGGCGGAAGAATTCTAAGGAAGGCATTTAATTAAAGAGGCGTTGGTTGTCAATATTAAATACATCTATCGGTTCGAGTCTTAAATATGATTTTAAAAGATTAGTAATAATTCCATAGCTTTCAACCTGTTCCTTCATTCGTATAATCCAGCCTTGGATAGGATCATTAATTAGGTTTTCTTGCAATTCTCTACTTAATATTGACACATAGTTTTCTAATATTTCATCACCTACTCTAAGCCGCTCGTAAACTACGTGGAGAAGGTTTCGTTCTTTTAAAGATAAATAAGGGTAAATTTCCGAAATTGTAGAACGATAAACTGTTGAGAGGCTATGGACAGCCGTTCCTGGAAGAACTCTCCCTTTACTCAAGTTATCGGTGCACTGTTTAAAAATAGCTATAAGTTGAGGAATTTGGGTTAGCAAAGACCTGCATTCGTCTCGCAATGCTCTCTTAAGCTGACAGATATGAAATCTTTTCATGATATAAGAGTGGGCCACATTGAGGAAGAAACCCACCACCACTCCAATTAATCCCCAAAATGCTTTATTTTCTATCATGATGTTTTTCCAACTTAAACCTAAGCAATGTAGGGTGGGCATTGCCCACCATCAATAATGCACAGGCGGGACGCCTGTGCTACTGAACTTGAGTTTCTGGTTTTTTCAACAAGATTTAGCCTGTATCCTGATGATTTTACAAAGTAATTAGGTCATTTTTCAGTTTGGTTGCGGCCATAGGCCGCGATGTGCTACCAAGGTTTATATTAATGGCGGGCAGTGCCCGCCCTACATTTCAACGGCAGCTTCAGCGACAACGGCCTCCAGAATTGGGGGATCAATCTCCAGCACCTAGGGTCCAAAAGTTTCGACATGAAAACTGATTGCCGACCGAACATCCGCCATAGCTTCCTCATAGGTATCACCCTGACCAACCACCACCCCCTTTAATCCCAAGGGGTAAGCGATGTAACCATCCGGGTGTTTTTCCACGATGACGTTAACGGCCTTCATGGGTTGCCCTCGTAAATGATTGAGATAATCGTAGATTAGCACAGGCTGGAAGCCTGTGCTACCGGATTTGATGGTTAGGGCCCGCAGTGCTTGGTGCGCAGGGCGCACCCTACATCCTCTCGTTCCCAAGCTCCAGCTTGGGAATGACAGTGTTCGCGAAGCTCCGCTTCGCATGATGGTGCGTGAGACGCACCCTACGCCCCATCCCCCAATTTCCCCCTAACCCCGGGAAAAAATCCTTACGTCCACCGCGAAGAGGCCTTTCTCGTAGAGGAGCAGCGGGTTGAGTTCGATCTGGTCCAGTTCCGGGTGTTTGCCGGCGAAGGTGGCCAGGGCCTTCATGGCGGTGAGGAGCGCCTTGGTGTCCCGAGGGGGTTGGCCCCGGTAGCCGGTGAGCAGCGGGTAGCCCTTGATTCTTGTCATCAGGTCTTCTAATTCGGCGTCTTCCGCCGGCAGGATGCAGAAGGCCACGTCCTTATAAATCTCGGTGTTGACTCCTCCCAGGCCGAACATCAGGGTGGGACCGTACTGGGGGTCGGTGACGGTGCCCAGGATGACCTCCAGGCCGCCGGGTTTGGCCATGGGAGAGACGCTGACGCCGTGGACGGTGACCCAGTGCTCATAGAGCCGGGTGGCGTCTATGATCTCCTGGTAGGCCTGGCGCACTTCCTCGTCGTTTTCCAGTCCCAGGAAGACCCCGCCCATGTCGGTTTTGTGGGCGAGTTGGGGGGAAGCGATTTTCATGGCCACCGGGTAGCCGAAGCCCCGGGCCAGTTCCACGGCCTGCTCGGGCTCCAGGGCCAAGGGCGCGGCGGCCGCGGGAATCCCGGCCTTGGTGATCATGGCGGCGGCTTCCGGGGGCGGCAGCAGCTGGAGCCCCTCGGGGACCGCCACCGGGGGACGGCCGGGGGCCGGGGCGGGCCGGGGGTCGAACCGGAAGAACTGGGCCAGGGCCGCAATCCCCCGCTCCGGGGTGGGAAAGACCGGGATGCCGGCCTCATAAAACTTCTGGCGCTCTTCCCGCTCCACCTCGGCCCCGCCCAGGAAGACGACCAGCTCCGAGGCGCCGGGGGTGACCTGCCGGGAGGCCCCGGGGATGGGGTCCCCGAAGATTACCACCTGGGTGTCGTACTCTCCCCTGGTTTTGTCCATCACCTGCTTATAGAGGTCCGGGGCGCTGATGGCGTCGCCGGTCAAATCCACCGGATTGCCCACGGCGCAGTGGGCCGGGAGCATCTCCCGCAGCCGTTCTTTGAGGATGGGGTTGGGTTCCGGGACAGCCAGGCCATGCTTCTCGGCCTCATCAATGGCCAGAATCGCCGCCCCGCCGGAGGAGGTGGAGATCATGAGCTTCCGGCCCTTGGGCTTGGGGAGATAGGCCAGGGCCTTGGCAAAGTCGAAAAGTTCCTCCAGGGTGTCGGCCCGGTGGACCCGGTACTTGCGGAACAGGGCGTCATAGATGGCGTCGGTCCCGGCCATGGACTTGGTGTGGGACTCGGCGGCGCGGCTTCCCTGAATAGTGCGGCCGGCCTTGAGGATGACCACCGGTTTTTCCGCCTCCCGGAGGGCGTCGAGGAAGTAGGAGGCCCGTTTGACCCCTTCGAGATAGAGGGCGATGACTTTAGTGTGGGGGTCCTGGTTGAAGTACATGAGGACCTCGGCCTCATCCACGTCCACCCGGTTGCCCAGCGACACGAAGCCGCTGACGCCCAGGTGTTCGGCCGCGGCCATATCCAGGAAGGCGGCGCCCACGGTGCCGGACTGCGACGCGAAGGCGATGCGGCCCCGGGTGGTGATCAGGGGCCAGGAGGCGCACATCAGTTCATGGGGCATGTTGACCCCTTGACAATTGGGCCCGATGACCCGAAGCCCGGTCTTACGAATAACCTGGGCCAGCTCGTCCTGGAGGCGCTGGCCGTCGGGGCCGGCCTCGGCAAAGCCGCCGGTGATGACGATGGCGCCCTTGACGCCTTTCTCGGCGCACTGCGAAAGGGTGGCGGCGACTATCCGGGCGGGAATCACCACCACCGCCAGGTCCGGGGCCGCCGGGGTGTCGGCAATGGCTTTATAGACCTTGAGGCCTAAAATCTCGTCGGCCTTGGGGTTGATGGGGTACAGCGCTCCGGGAAAGCCGCCGTTCTTAAGGTTGGCCAGGATGTCGTGGCCCAGTTTGCCGGGCGCGGTGGAAGCGCCGATGACCGCAACGCTCCTGGGCTTGAAGATGGGGGTCAGGCTGGCAAGGATATCCATGGGGCCTCCTTGAGGATATTCATGATTTTAGCTGAATCGATGATAAAGCAGGGATGGGCAAATTGGAAGGCGATTTTTTATTATTTAAGGGATCCCTGGAGAGTCACCGGTGTCAACGCCGGCTCTTCAGTCATGCGCCCCAATGAGAAATCCCGGTTGGGCGAACCGGACGAGAGCGGTTGATTGGGAAATTGCTAAAAATTGCGGCACCTTATCCAAGAGGAGCCGCACCCCGGCCGGAGGAAACCCCGGAGAGAGGCGGGGTATGACAAGGTTTTTTTTAGGATTAACCGGAACTTGCCGATAAAGAGAGCAGTCATTCATAAGCCTTTGGCTCACCCGCAAATTATGAAAAGATCAGGGCGGGCATTGCCCGCCAGGGGTGGACTGCCGCATCATCAGCCCGGGCGCGTCCGCTGGCGGGGCGCTATACCAAAAACTTCGGGGGCAGCCGGGTGTTGGTGGTGACGGACCCGGGAGTCATGGCCGCCGGCTGGGCCGGGCAGGTCATCGAGAGCCTGGAAGCCGACGGCGTGCAGTATACCCTGTTTTCCCGGTTCACTCCCAACCCCAAAGACTCGGAAGTTATGGCCGGGGCGGAACTCTACAGACAGGAACGGTGCGATGTCATTGTGGCGGTGGGCGGCGGCAGTCCCATTGACTGCGCCAAAGGCATCGGCGTCGCCATGGGTCTGGAGATGGAAGGGACGCCTCCGGCAGAGGTGAAGACCGCCCTGGTGGGGGCTGTGAAGCGGTTGGGCACCGCCGCCGGTATTTTCCATACCCTGGGACAGAAGGGGGTGCGTGCCGATGATATCCCTCACCTGGCCGCCACCGCGCTGCGGGATGCCTGTTTGGCCACCAATCCCCGCCAGCCGAGGCAACTGGACATCGAGACCATCTATGCACAAGCGCTCTGATACCCAGAACCTCCAGGGGGATTTACGGGAAAAAATCATCGGCCTGGGGGAGCGGTCTCTCCGGAAAAGCTACTATCCGGAACTGCAACGGCGCCTGGCGGAACTGGAAGCCTCGGAGACGGCCCTCGCTGATGCGGCCCGGAAATGGCAGGCCACTTTTGATGCCATCTCCGACCCCATCTGCCTGATAGACATACAGGGAAAAATCCTGCAATGCAACCGGGCCATGGCAAGTTTCGTGAGCCAGCCGGTGGAGGAGATTGTCGGGAATAACTGCTGGGAAGTGGTGCACGGCACGACCACACCCATCGACGCCTGTCCCATTTTGCGCATGAGGAGGAGCCTTCGCCGGGAAACCCAGGTGCTGGCCCTGGGCGACTGCTGGATTGAGGTTTCGGTAGACCCCATCCTGGATGACTCGGGCGGTTTGCTGGGCGCGGTGCACATCCTCTCCGATATCACCGTGCGCAAGCGGGCGGAGGTGGAAATTGTCCGAAAAAGTGACCAGCTCTGGGCCTTGGCGGCCCGGCTGGCGGAGGTGGAAGAGGCGGAGCGACAGCACCTGGCCCGGGTGCTCCACGATCAGGTGTGCCAGGGTCTCACCGCCCTGGGCCTGACGCTGACCCTGCTCCAAACCCAAATGCCCCGGAAGACGGCGGCAGCGCTCCGGGGCCGGCTGGCCGATGCCCTGACCCTGGTGGAGCAAACCGGGGAGACCATCCGGAACGTGATGGCCGATCTGCGGCCCCCGATGCTGGACGACTACGGGCTGCTGTCGGCGCTGCACTGGTTCGGGTTGGAGTTTTCCGCTAAAACGGACATCGGCGTGGACGTCCAGGGGCAGGAGGCGGTCCCCCGCCTGGCCCCGCCGGTGGAACTGGCCCTGTTCCGCATCGCACAGGAGGCCATGACCAATGTGGCCAAACACGCCCGGGCCACGAGGGTGGTCCTGACCGAGGAGATGGACAACGGCACCCTTCGCCTGGTCATCGCCGATAACGGCGTCGGTTTCGACCAGGACCGGCTGGGCACCCCGGAGGCCCGCCACCTTTGGGGCATCATGACCATGAGCAAGCGGGCGGCGGCGGCCGGCGGCCGCTGCCGTATCGAGTCCCAGCTCGGCCAGGGCACCCGGGTGGTGGTGGAGGTGAGCCGATGAGCCTCCCCGTGTTCCTGGCCGATGGCCAGACGGTAGTCCGGAACGGGCTCAAGCCCTGTCACGAAAAGTCTTTGGTGGCACCGGTATTTTACCGGTGCGGGTGGCGCCGGTTGAAAACCTGTGCCACCAACGGGGGCGGGCGCGGAGGCCTGCCCCACCATCTTTTTCATGCGCTACGGGTGGGCCAAAGGCCTATGAATGACTGGAATGAAAAAATCTCTGAGAAAAAAGGCATAACTATGACCCCTCACATCCTGATTGTGGAGGACCACAAAGGTGTTCGCCAATCGCTGCGGGACTGGCTGGAACTATCGTTTCCGCGCTACCAGTTGATAGAAGCCGCCAGCGGCGAGGAAGGGGTCACCCTATCCCAGGCCATGGCTCCGTGCCTCGTCATCATGGATATCGGCCTGCCCGGGATGAACGGCATCGAGGCCGCGCAGGGCATCAAAGCGGTGGCGCCCGCCACCCAGGTGGTGATGCTCACCATGTTTGACGATGAGGCCCATAGGGCGGCCGCGGCCGCGGCCGGAGTCAGCGCCTATGTGCCCAAACGCATGGTCCAGACGGAACTTCTGCCCGTCCTCACCCGGTTGCTGGCAGGGGAGGGGGGAGAGAATTAATTAGTTCCCCTAACGTGCCTCTCTGGATTGCCGCCCATGACCTGAGGCCGGCACTGCCCGGTAATGGTATGCCAGAGGCAGGATGGAGGCGGTACAAATTAAGCTGGCGGGGATAGGGTTGGAGTGAAAAAACCAGGGGCGGGTTTTTAGGCCAGCACCGTGATTGCATCCGCCCGCGTAGGGAGGAGATGAACCAGCGACCTTCGGGTTATGGCCCCGGGCTGCGGATAACGGCCAGCTTTTCCAGGTCCCGGATAAATTTCTCGGCATAATACTGGACATCCGCCTCATTGAGCATGATCATGTCCAGCTGGCGGGTGTGGATCGTCAGGTACCCCAGGATGCGCAGGCGGGAAAGCATGTAGTCTTTGGCTTCCGCTTCCAGGCGGGCGAACAGGGCGTCCTCTTTTACATCAACCTTGAAGTGGTACCTCTCCAGGATTTCCCCCACGAATTTAGTCCGCATGATCCGGCGGGGGTAGTCCGCGGCCCCGCCTTTGAAGGCGAACCGGATATAATTCTCGAAGGCCTGGTCCCCCACCAGGGCCTCCACCGTGGAAAAGTGAAAGCCCAGGCGGGAGGTCAGGTTGCAGAAGTCCCGGGCGATCATGAAGTAATTCGTGTTGCCGAACATGGTGCCCCCCGCCGTGGCCAGGTTTGGGTCCGTGGCCGCCCCCATGACGATGGACATGAAGCCCCGGGTGTCCACGGGCGGCGGCCCTTCCCAGGACACCGCGATGATTCCCTCCCACAGCGCCAGCATGGGGGCCGAGGCAATATTGCTCAGCTCTACCTGCGGCTCCGCCACCTCGGTCTTGAACCCGTCCTCCAGGTTCAGGACCCACCACTCCAGGGCCACCGGGGTCACCAGTTTCTTGATGAAATATCGGGAGAACGCCTGTTTCTTGTCAAAGGCGAACATCTCCTTAACCGAAACCTCGTGGGCGAAACGCGTAATATCATGGAGGGTGCGGCACCCCTGGGGCCTGAAGTCGGGCGCCTCCGGGTTGGTGAGGTTAAGGGGGGTAATCAAGGTCATGACCTCTTTCAGGGTCTCCCCCACCGGGGTGCCGGCCATGAGCCCCTCTTTGGGGCGGGCCAGGGACATGAGTTCCTCTACCCGGCCCCCGTAGACGGCCAGGCCGTCGGCGTCCACCGTCACCAGGTGCCCGGGCGTAAGCCTTACGGTAGCCTCCCTGGTGTTGAACAGCGCCGGGACGCCGAATTCCCGGGCGACATTGGCCAGGTGGCCGGTAATCCCGCCCCGGTCGGTGACGAGGGCCGCGGCCCGGCTCAAGAGGGGGGCCCAGCCGGGATGCGGGAAGGCCGTGACCAGGACCGCCCCGGCCGGGAATTGCAGCATGTCCAGGTCGTTCTGCACCACATAGACCGGTCCAGCCGCCACCCCTGAGCCGGCCAGCTCGCCGCCCTTAAGGAGGACGGGATACTTCCCGGCCCAGGCCTCGACGCTTTCGCTCCGGGGGGCCGCCATCTGTTTCAAGGGCCGGCTCTGGAGGATAAAGATGCGTCCCTCCCCATCGATGCACCACTCGATGTCCTGGGGCCCTTTAAAATGAGACTCCAGCACCAGGGCGATCCGGGCCAGTTCCAGGGCCTGGTCATCCGTGAGGGCGGCCTCGGTCCCCTGGGCATCGCTCAGCAGCCGCACCCCTTCCCCCGGGAGGCACACGGCTTTCAGTTCCTTGTCCCTTATCTCCCGCTGGAGGATCGTCAGGGGCTCCCCCCGGGAGACGACCCACAAATCCGGCGTGACCGACCCGTCCACCACGGATTTGGCCAGCCCGTGGACCGCGTTGAGAAAGACAGCGTCGCTGCGGATGTCGGTGGGATCCCGGGAATACATCACCCCCCCGGAGACGGAATCCACCATGGCCATGCACCCCGCGCACATGGCCACGTCTTCGTCCCTGAGCCCCTTGTGCAGGCGGTAGCTCACCGCGGTCAGGGCATATTTGCTGGCCAACACCTCCTTGTACACCGCGTGGAGGTTGGCCTCGCTGACATTGAGTTCCGAATGGTATTGCCCGGCAAACGAGGTGTCCGCCGCGTCCTCGCCGATGGCGCTGGAGCGCAGGGCCACATTTACGGCCCCGCCGGCGGCGCGCGCCAGTTCCGCATAGGCCCTGGAGATGGCCTCGGCCAACTCTGGCGGCAGGTCCGCCCCGATGATGAGCATCTGGATTTCCGAACTCTGCCGGTAGAGATCCGAGATCTCCTTTTCTTCCATGGATTGGAGGCGCCGGTTGATCTCATCAGTCAGCTGGTTGTGGGACAGGAACCGCTCATAGGCCGCCGCGGTGATGGCAAACCCCGGGGGCACCGCGATCCCCGGCAACTCCCCGGCGATCTCCCCCAGGTTGGCCATCTTGCTGCCCACCCCGTCCGCCATCTCCCGGCGCACTGCCGTAAGGGGCAGCACCAGTTCCGAAATCGTCGGCGTCTGCCGCTGCTTCAGGGTGGCGTCAATCTTTCTTTCAATGTTCGAGAAGACCGTCTCCAGCGCCCGGTACCGGTTGCCGGTCAATTCATTCAAGTACCTGATGATATTGAAGACGTTGACACACGTCGCGGTGGCGTGGGACCGGATAAAGGTCATGCCGAAGCTGTGTCGGCTCCTAAGGGCCGCCTCCATGTCGGTCATGAGTTGCAAGGCGTTGTTGTTGGCGGCGAGCAGGAGCTTGAAGGCGTGATACCGGGCCTTGAAGACGGCCCGCAGTTCTTCCATGGAGAGAGCCGGTTCAGGCTCTCGTCCGGCAAACAGACTCTTTAGTCTTTGGAACAGGTTGGCCATACGCTCTGTCTGAGCCGGGTCAGCCGGTGGCTGTCCCGGCCCTTCGGAATGGACGTTATCCCCGCAAAACCAGGCGGGGATATGGTTGACGGCGGCCCTTCCATCCCATCAGAGGGCGATCCGCCTGGGGTCTCGCCGCGGGCTCCGGCCTCCCGCTTTACCGGCACAGCCAGGTCAGGGCGTACCAACTGCCCCAGATCAGCAGAAGTTCCGCCAACATGGCCGCGGCCACGGCGCAGTCCCGCCACGTGCCTCCCTTACAGGGCCAGAGAGAGCTTTCCATTACCTTATACCTCCACCCGTATCTCTGTCAAAGCCATTCTGCCGTTTAACGTCACCGCGTCACCCGGTTTTCTCCCGGGCCGGGACTCCCCCGGGGTAATGCTTCTCAAGCACCTCGGCCACCACCATTTTCAGCAGATCCGTGTCCCCCTTCTTTTCCAGGAAAGTCGCAGCAATCGGCAGCGTCAGATTGGTGGGATATTCGGGCAGAAAGGTGTGGATCACCACCGGCAAGGACGGCTTACGGTCCTTCAATCCGGCCCACACCTCCGGTTCCTCCAGGTAAGGGATATCCAGATCCAGGATCAGGAGATGGGGCGGGTCCTCGCCATTGATCCGTTCCAGCACCTCCCGGCCATCCCTGGCCACCTCCACCTGGTAGCCCTCGGCGCTCAACTCCCGCCGCAGGAAATCTCGTACGTGCCGGTTGCGATCTGCAATTAAAATCTTGCAGGACTTTGCCACGAAGCTCACCCCTGGCGTAAAAACTGAGCAACCGCCGTGCCAAGGCATGATTCAAACGCTAAATTATTAACTATTTGATATAATTACTGTTTTAGGATGGCCCAAGAAAAGTGGCTTAAAACCTGGCAGAAAAGGCTGTCGTCATTTTTTACAGTTTGTAAAAACGCCGAGGAAAATGAGCGGAGTAAGCGGTTAGAAAAGAAGATTGTTCGGCAGGGAGAGGCGGTTAATTTAAGGTTTCGGTAGGGCGAGCCTCTGTGCCCGCCGACCACATTCTTTGCACCGGCGAGACGCCGGTGCTGCCTGTTTTTAGGGTACGGTTAATACCGTGTTCGTTTTGTAGGGGCGGGTTTGAAACCCGCCCCTACGAGAGATATCAATAGGTTGTCTGGATGGTTTGTTTCATTTCAAAGGGAACACGGTATTATGCAGCCACCATTCGGGCTGCGCTAAAGAGTCCTATCCCTGGCTGAGCCTGCCCAGGGCCTTAGTAAGCTCCATCGCCACCCCCAGGCCCTGCCGGGCCTCTTTGCTGCCCATGACGCTCAGCATGCCTAAGGGGCCCAAGGGCTTGGTTCCCTTCAAGTTGATTCCCATGGGTAGATCCAGGATCCGATTCATGAAATCAACCATCTGGGGATCGGATAACTTTTTCAGCATACTCAGCATGAGCACAAAGGCGTCGCTCATGTCGGCAATTTCCTCGGCGTCGTAATGAGCCGCCACCTTGGCGCGGACTTCCAGCATGGCTACGTAGGTGCGGAAGACCCCCTTGCGCTCCAGGTTATCCATGTAGTTAATGAGATTGGGAACGGCGCTTTTCAGCAGGGGCTCCATGGAGTTCCAAAGCTCGAACATGTTCTCCATCATCTCCAAGCCTTGGGTGAGGTTGCGCAGATTGCGCATGCCTTGTTTTATCAGGGCGAAGACGTCTTCCAGTTGAAAGCCGGACTCCACCATGCCCAGTTCATTGATCAAGAGTCTGACGGTCGAGTTCATCAGGGGAGAAATATCGGCTTTCAGCTCCGCCAGGCTCTGTTGGGCCTTGACCAGGGTCTGCAACTGGCCCTCCATCCGGTCCAGTCTTTCCAGGAGCAGGTCTTCTTTACTCGGTTTTTTCTCGGTTTTATCGGGCATGCCCTTCTCCTCTCTCAACCATAGACATGGTAGACATGGCCGAGCATTTTTCCGGCCATGAACATTTGGGGTTCCAGGGGCAGCTCCTTACCCTTGAGCATCATGTTGAAGTAGACCCATTTGAACATCATCTTACCCCAGTAGTTGAAGTGGCTTTCGCCCAGGAGGGTGAAGGGTCCCAGGCCCGGGAAGGGATACTTGCCCGGCAGGGGTTCGACCTTATAGTTGAAGTCGATGAGGCTGGCCTTCTCGTAGCCGGTGACGATGAAGCAGGTGGAGTGGCCGTCGTATTCCGGTAAGGGTTCCTGGCCGTCGATTTCCCGGAGCAGGTTTTCCACGATGATATCCGATTCATAGTGGGCCACGGCCCCGGCCTTGGAGGTGGGGACGTTGGTGGCATCGCCCACGATGTACATATTCTCGAACTGTTTGGACTTCAAGGTGCCGTGGTCCGTGTCGAGGTAACCCATGGGGTCGCCGATTTCGCTGTCGATGATGACCTGGGCGCCGAAGTTGGGCGGGATTGCCACCAGCAGATCGTAATTGACCTCGTCGCCTTTGGCGGAGACGATAGTTTTGTCGCCGACGTTGACCTCGGCGATATCGAAGTTCGGGGTGATCTTGATGTTCTTCTCTACGCACAGTTTGGTCAAGGCCGCGGTGGCCACCGGCTTGGTGAAGGCCCCGGAAAGCGGGGTCACCAGTTCCAGTTCGATGTCATCCCGGACCCCGTTGACCGAAAAGTACCAGTCGGCCATGAAGATGAACTCCAGGGGCGCCACCGGGCATTTGATGGGCATTTCGGCAATGTTTAAGACGATCTTGCCTTTTTTGAAATATTTCCATCTCTTGTAAAGGGCGATGGCGCCATCGGGGGTATAGAAGTCATGGATATCGCCCCGCCAGTCGTCCCGCATGCCCTCGACTTCGTCCGGCATGATCCGGCAGCCCGTGCCCACCACCAGCCAGTCGTAGTCAACATGACCCTTTTTGGTCTTGATCCGCTTCTTCACCGGATCGATGTTGGTCACTTCGTCCAGGACGAAATCGATGCCCGGGAGGACGAAATCCATCTTGGGCTTGATGCACTCCTCCGGCTTGTAAACCCCGAAGGGAATGAAGAGCCAGCCCGGCTGGTAGTGATGCTGCCGGTCCCGGTCAATGACGGTGATCTTCCAGTCGTCGTCCAGCTTCTCTCGCATTTTGGTGGCCACCATGGTGCCACCAGATCCATAACCCAAAATAACCAGTTTTTTCATAAACCTCGCCTTTCTTATGGTCTGTTCCAGTCCCGCAAAGGGGTTCTGGAAGTTAATCACGCGCCCCTAATCTTAGCGCATATCGCTAAGAGAGCAAGAGCAGGTTGAGTACCGAGTCAAGGGGTACGGAGAAACTCCCGCACCAGGCGTCTCCAGCCCAATTTGGGATAATGACCGTAGATGTCGTCGATGATTATCCCTCCGGAGGGAAGGGTGACGCCTGCCGCGGATTCCAGCATTCCCAGAAGCTTATGGGCCTCATTTTCGATCCAGGCGGCGTTGCGCTGGCCAAAGAGCAGTTTTTCCAGGTCCAGCTTGAGATTAGTGGGGGTGACGACACACAGCCAACCCTCACCGTAGGGGTCGTCATGGGCCAGAGCAGCTCTTGCCCGGACCCTGGGATTCACGACCTCGACCACGCCATCCAGGGGCGCCAGGACGGCGGCCTCTTTCCCCTGGCGGACCAGGTGCAGGCCCACGCGGTCACGCTGAAATTCCTCCCCGGGGGATGGCAGCCTCATCTCGTCCGCGGGACCCAGAACTTTCTGGGAAAAATCATCCAGGCCGATGCGCACCCGGCCGCAGGTCTCCAAAGCCACCCAGGAATGACCCTGGTGCAGATAGATGGAAGTGGGCGCCCCAAACCCATAGACCTCCCTAACTTGAGGTCGGTCCAGACTGGCATAGCACTCCGATTGATCCTCCAGAAGTTGGTCGAAGGAGCGCTGCCGCATCTTTTCCCTCAGGGGCAAGATGCGGTCCGGCTGGTACGTCGTCAGTTCGCACGCGTCCCGCAGGGTCAGATCCTGGGCGGCGACTGCGGTCATGGCGCGATCGAATTCACAACTGGCGCAGTCAAAACAATGATGGCACATCTTGAAATCGACCACGCCGGCTTCCATCCAGATGCAAGGCTTTTTCCCATCGGAGACGGCATCAATCATGGTCTTGCTTCCCAAATGAGGTTAGGATCTTTTCTTCCAGTTCCGGGTCACATTGGTTAAGAAAAACTCCTTGACCAAACGCCGCCAGCCCATCTGGGGATAATGGCTGAAGACATCATCGATGATGCCGCCGCCGCTGGGGAGGGTGGCCCCCGCCGTAGTGTCTATGAGGTTCAGTAACCGGCAGGACTCTTTCTCGATCCAGGCGGCGTTCTTCTCGGCAGAGAACAGGTTAGCCAAATTGTGCTGGAGATTGGCGGGCTTGACCTTAAACAGCCAGCCTTCGCCATAGGGATCGTCGTGGAGTAGGCGGGGCTTCGCACGAACCTTGGGGTTGACTTCCGTGATCATGCCGTCCACCGGCGCCTCGAAGGAAGCCTTGTTTGCCTTTTTGACCACTGCCATACAAACGTGATCCTGATAAAAAACCGTGCCCACGGCAGGCAACCTCAGCTCGTCGGCCGGTCCCAGGAGTTTCTGGGAAAAATCATCCAATCCCACCCGCACTTCGCCGGTGTCTTCGAGGGCCACCCAGGCATGGCCATGGTGCAAATAATAGTCGCTGGGGGGTGATTTAATACCGAAGGCTTCCGCCATCTCCGGCCCCGGGGAGGGGGACCGGCTAGCGGTGCCATCCTCTTTTAAGGGGTGATGGTTGACAAACCAAATGGCCCCGCATTGACGACAAGCGCACTTAAACTGGGGTTTGGCTCCACCTTCATGGCCGTGAACCTCCACCACCAACCAATGCCCGCACATGGCCCCGCAATTCTGGCAATCAAGTTTCATGCGATCATACCTCCACTGGACGGCCTTCAGCCGGTCCCGTTTAAGATCTTTTCTTCCAGTTCTGGGTTAAGTTGGTTAAGAGGAACTCCTTAACCAGACGCCGCCAGCCCAACTGGGGATAATGGCCGTAAACATCATCGAGGATGTTGCCGCCACTGGGGAGGGTGGCGCCGATGGTGGTGTTCATGAGATAAAATAATCGCTGGGACTCTTGTTCGATCCAGGTGACATTGGATTCACCATAAAACAAGTTCTCCAGATTTTGTTGGAGATTGGTCGGCTTGACCCTGAACAACCACCCTTCTCCATAGGGATCCTCATGGATCAGGCCGGGCCGCTGTCGCACCTTGGGATTGATCGCCTCGATAGTGCCATCCACCGGGGCCTCGATGGAGGCTTTATATCCCTCTCTGAGCAAGGCCATGCAAAGATGATCCTGATAATAAACCTTGCCGATCTCGGGTAACTTAACCTCGTCAGCCGGGCCCAGGATTTTCTGGGAAAAAGCATCCAAACCCACCCGCACCTGGCCGGCGGCTTCGAGCACCGCCCAGGTGTGTCCCCGGTGCAGGTAGTAAGTACTGGTGGGCACTTGAAAACCGAAAACGTCGGCAATCTGAGGCCTTATTGAGTGGGCCTGGCAATCCTTGCAATTCATGACTTGAACCTCCGCCTTATTTGTTCGCCTGACCTGATCTTCACCGGGGCCTTGGGCCGGTTTTTCAGGACCTCTTCTTCCAATCCTTGGTCAGGCCGGTGAGGAGAAACTCCTGCACCAGGCGCCGCCAACCCAGCTGGGGATAATGGCTGTAGATATCGTCGATGAAAGTGCCGCCATCCGGGACGGTGACCCCGACTTTGGTCTCCATGAGGTTCATCAAACGATGGGACTCTTGGTAGATCCAGTCGGCATTATCCTTTTCATAGAACAAGTTAGCCAAATTGCGCTGGAGATTAGTCGGCCTGACTCTGAGCAGCCAGCCTTCGCCATACGGGTCGTCGTGGATCAGGCTGGGGTTTTCCCGGACCTTGGGGTTTACTGCCGCGATGGCGCCATCCACCGGCGCCAGGAAGGAAGCTTTCTGTCCTTGCTTGAGCAGAGCCATACAAATGTGATCCTGATAATAGAGCATGCCGACCGCGGGTAACTTAACCTCGTCTGCCGGGCCTAAGACCTTCTGGGAAAAGTCATCCATTCCCACCCTTACCAGGCCGGTGTCTTCGAGTACTGCCCAGGCGTGCCCCCGGTGTAAGTAATAGTCACTGATGGGCACTTGAAAACCGAAGACTTCCATCATCTGCGCCCCTGGGGAAAGTGCCTGGTTATCTTGGCTATTCCTCATCTGCCCCTCCTTAAACAGGTGGTGTTTGTAAATAAACCAGGTCTTCCCACACTCACGGCAGATACACTTGCCATGTGGCTTGTCCTGTCGTGATAGAGAATTTCAATCCGCCAATGCCCGCATTTCTTGCACTTCATGAGCCTTGACCTCCACCCCCGGATTTATTGCCATTAATTCTTGGGGAGCCTTCGTTCTCTATCAAAGCAAAAAATGGGCCAACCCAGAAATATTTTTTATAACTATCTATAATGTCTATAAATTTAACCTATGCCCCCTTCGGTCCGAAATATTCTCAATGGGGGGAAGAGATATATTTGCCTGACAATCGAACATTAAATCTCCCGGAAACATATAACCTGCTGATTTTCATCATGGTTTATGTGCCAGATAATCGAACGTAAAATAAGTCTGAAAAGGGCGAGAAAGGATAACTTATTTAATTTACATGCTATTTGTGTGTTCTATTATCGAACATGGCTCTATCTTTTGTTGGTAAATTCGTCAGCAGACCTAAAGAGTCCGGGAAGTTTGCCGGTTGGCCATCGCGTCCTCGCCGCGGAGGCGGGGGCGCATTCAAGTTCGGTGGGGAGAGGTTACCGGTCCGGCTGCGATTATGGCTTTGGGGTCAACCAGGGGCGCATATCGATCAGGCGCACATGCTGATCCATGGCCAGCGACCGGAAGCCGGGGTCGGAGAGCAAGGCAAAACGTTGCCGCCCTGCCGTGATATGTCGGATCTGCTCATCAAACGGGGCGAAAAACGGGCAGTAAAGCCGTTCGGCCAGCCCCCTGGACTCCCCGGGAACCTGGGGTTTAGCCCCGGGAAAGAGAAAGTAACCGCCCGTCAAGAAGGCCGGGGTGAAATGACGGTCATCGACGATGAGAAAGGCGATGCCGTACTTCCGACAGAAGGCCACCACCTCCTGGGGGTCGGCGGCGTAGTATGCCTTAAAGAGATCGGCCAGACGGGGTTGCATCTTGGCCCAGTAACCCCGGCTCCAGGGGTGGGCCAGTTCATAGGTGGCAAAGGCCCGGCGTTGGGCGAAGGTCGGGATGGTGTCCATCAGGTTGGGGTGGCCGGCGATGAGGGCATCCCGGTTCGTTTCGGCTAAGGCGGCATAGACGGCGCGGTAGGCCGAGTAATCTTTGAGACCGACGCCCTCAAGGCGCCAGGCGCCCAGGGATGCTGCCGCCACCAGGGCCAGGATCGCCACAGAGCGAGGCCAGAGCGAAGCCCGGAGCGCCGTCTGCACCCCCAGGGCCAGCATTAGGCAATAAAAGAGGTTCAAGGTGTACAGGAGATAACGGTCGGGGATGAATAACTTCAGCAGGAAGAGCCGGGCCAGGAAATAAAGGGCCAGGGAGGCCGCTCCCAGGTACCAGGCGGGTTTGAGCGTTTGCCGCCAGGTGGGCCAGTCCAGGCGCCGGAGCCCGGCCGCCAACAGCGCCAGCAGGCCCGCGCCGGCCAGGCCGCCGGCCACCGGGCCCCACGCCCGAAACGGCAGGATGAATTCCCAGGGGCTGATGAGTTCCCACAGGAGCGAGGGTTCCGGCAGGAATTGGTAGCGGCCATGGGCGTAGAACTCGGGATGATTGACCATCTCTTGGGCGCTCACCAGAGGTCCATAGCCGTCGGCGCTGAACTGGAGGTTCATCGCCAGTACCAACACGGCTCCCAGGCCCAGAAGGAAGAAGTGGACGGCCTGAGCCGGGAAAGGCGGCGGGCTATCCCGGCCCAGGCGGGCTAGCAGCCAGGCCAGCAGCGCCGCCAGGGCCGCCACCAGGAAAATGTAAGGGATGAACAAGGCCTGGAGCAGGAGCGCCGCGCCGGCGACCCAGGGTCGCCGCGCCAGCCAGCCCAGCCAGAAGAGGGCCAGGAGGGGGGCGGCGAAGGCCCGGGACAGACCTCCGGACAGGTTGTCCAGGAAGAAAGGCATCAGCCAGAAGCAGGCCGCCATCGCCCACCCCAGGCGGCGGTCTGCCAGGCGGGTCCCGATCTTAAAGAGGCAGATGGCCAGGGCGACGAACAGGAACCCGGGGAGGAGCTTGGAAAAGGCCAGGGGGGACACCCACCAGGAGGCCAGCCAGTAGAGACCCTTGACTCCCCAGGGGACGTAGGCCTTGGCATAGCCGGTAAGGAAGTCGCCCGGGAATAATGCCGGGTCCTGCCATTGCTGCATCCAGTAGAGCTGCTGGCGGACGTCGTCATTAATGATAAAAGGATTGGCCAGGGCCTGGAAGTGCGCCAAAACGAAGACGACCCCGGAAATCAGGGCCACCGTTAATTCGGGCCAGGGGTCCCTGATCCAGCCTCCCTGGTGCTCCATGGTTTCAGATGGGTTTTTCAAAGACGCGGAAGACCTTGTAACGCTGGCCGCCCAGGGCCAGAATCACCTTGATCCAGTGCTTGAGGTTGGCCGGGACCAGGGAAAGATCGGCTATCTCGCAGGGAGTATGCTTCACCAGGTAGATATAGGCGCGCAGAAGCAAGGCCAGGTGCAAATGCCGCCGCTGGTAGGGCTGGCTGATCCCCACCACCATAGCCCGGATCTTCGTGACCGGCCGGTACTTGGCCCAATAGAGCAGGCGGAGTTTGCCCCAGAGCGTCAGACGCCCGTTTAACTGCCGGATGAGGGGATTGAGGTCCGGCAGAGCGATGCCGAAGCCGGCCACGCGGTCGTCGTCCAGGAGAGTAAAAGCCATTCCCGGGCGTAAACAGGGTTTGACCATCTCAAACATATCATCGAACTGGCGCCGGGTCAGGGGCACGTGGCCCCAGTTGGGGGCCCAGGCCGTATTGAACAGTCGGAAGACCTCATTGGCGCGGCGGTCGACTTCTTTGGGGTTGTAGGTCACGATCTCGATGTCCTGTCCGCGCATGATATCGTCATAGCGGCGCTGCATGGCCTCCAGGTCCACCTTCCGGTTGGTGATCCTGTAGGCATGCCAATCCATGGCCTTGACAAACCCCAGGGAAGTCAAGAGGTCTTGGTAATAGGGCGGGTTATGGGTCTGGAAGATGGCCGGCATGGAGTCAAACCCCTCCACCAGCAGCCCCATCTCATCATAGATGGAGAAATTCAAGGGCCCCACCAGACGGGTCTTACCCCGCTTTCTCAGCCAGGCGGCCGCCGCCTCGAACAGGGCCGCGGCCACGTCCCGGTCCCGGATACACTCGAAGAACCCGAAGAAGCCGGTTTCCGGGCCGTGACCGGTGTCGTGGAGTCGATTGATGTGGGCTGACAGGCGCCCGACCGGCCTGCCGTCTTGGCAGGCCAAAAAATACCTGGCCTCGCCGCACTCAAAAAAAGGCCCGCGCCGGGGATCCAGAAACTGGCGCTGTTGGGAAAGAATAGGGGGCACCCAGTAAGGGTCCCCCTGATAGATCTGCCAGGGCAGGCGGAGAAATTCCCATAAGGACGCGTCACGCTGAACGGGAGAAACCGCAATCTCCCCGCTTGACTTCATCAATGGACCTCTTACTCGGATTTGCGCAGAACGATGCGGGCCTTCAAGCCTTCTTTTAAGTCCAGGTCGGGGTTAGGGACTTTTAATTCGACTTCATAGTAGGCAGGCTGGTCCTGGCCGGTGGTAATTGAGGACCAGGAAACGCGGCTGACCTTGGCCTGGAATTTCCGCCCCGGCAGGGCGTCCAGGGTCACTTCGGCCGTTTGGCCGATTTTGACTTGGAGGGCCTCGATTTCAAAAGCCTGGGCCCGCAGGACCATGGGGTTCATCACCCCCACTTGTAAGGCGGCCGGCATGGGAGGCAGTTCGGCGCCTTCCCGCATTTCGGGGTTGACCCAGATGACGTGGCCGCTGATGGGGGTCTTCAGGCTCACTTCCCGGGGAACCTGGCCGGGTTTCATGGAAATGCCCGCCAAGTTACTCAAGACCTCCTGGTCTTGCTGGGCCAGTTGGCGTTCTTTTTTCAGCCTCTCCTGGAGGGTCGCCTTCTCCGCTCCCAGGAACTGCAGTTGTTGGTTGGTCTGGGCCAGGCTGTCGGCGGGGGCCAACTTTTTCTGCACCAACTGGGTGAGTTCCCGTTGTTTGCTCGTCAGGGGCACCATACTCCGCTGCACTGCCGCCAGTTTCATCTCCAGGTCGGCAAGCTGCGGCGGCGATAGGCGCTGTTGGATCGCCATCAGCGCTTCCGGAGCCAGGCGATAAGTTGCCAAGACATCCCCTGCTTTCACCTGCTGCCCGGAGTGTACCCGCAGGGAAGTGATGACGCCTTTGAAGGGCAGTTCGATGCGGCGTTTCAGGGAGCAGAATAATTTACCGTTGAAGATTATTTCCGACTCCCCGGATGAAGGAGGCGGGGTCCTCTGAGTGGCCGGCGCCTTTCCGGCGAATCCCGCTCCCGGGATGCATAATCCCAGGAAGATGGCCAACATCCAGCCCCCTAAGGCCGCCCGCTTACTTCTGCCAAGAATTCGCATCAACATAGGTATTACCTAAATCTCCTGTAAGCTCCCGAAGCTTTAGAACTGCCTTGTCATAGTCCAGGCCTCGGGTCACCGTGTCCTTTTGAGCTTTTAGCACCGTCTTGCGACTTTCCAAAAGCACCGGGAGGGGCGCCTCGCCGGAATGGTAGCGGACTTCTTGCTGGTTGGCCTTGAGCCGGGCCAGTTCTTCCAGGGATTGGGTATTTTTTAGGATTACCTTTTGGTCGTGAACCTGTGCCATTTGACTGAACCATTTATCCTCTAATTGATCCGCTCTCTGTCCTATTTTAGCATCAGCCTGCCTTAAGACAGCTTTTTGCCGGGAGACGTTACGGATTCGGGAAAATCCATCCCACACCGGGACCTCGACACCTAAGCCGACATAAAGGCCATGGCCCGTGCTTACACTCAAGGGGTCGGGCGTCTGGGTGTTTAAGGCGATGGTGGGAAAGGACTTGACGATGGCCAGAGAGACATTATAGGCCTGGAGCTGTTTATAGATCTCGAGCGCCTTGAGGTCGTAGGAACGGCTCTTGGCTTCCTCCACCGTAACGGTGGCCGGATTGAAACTGCCCAACACCTGTCGCCGGCTGTCTTGGAAAACCGGGGTGATATTCTGGCTGGCTGGCAACCCCAGGGAATTCTTCAGGGCGGTTAGGGTCCGCTTTATAGCCAGGTCGATTCCCTCCTGCTCGCCCCGGGCCAACTGCAATTCCTGCTGGGCTACCTTGACTTCCAGGGAGGCGCCCGTTCCGATAGTCACCTGGTTTTCCGCATAGGTGAGGTTTTCCTGGGCCACCGTAATCAGGTTTTTCTGGTATCCTGCCAGCCTGTGCAAGGCTTCCAGTTGCAGGTACAAAGTTCCCAGACGTTCCAGCCCAACGGAAACTACGCTCATGTGACTGAGAACCGCCACCTTTGTGCCCAACTTATGGGCCTGGAGGCTAAAGTACGCCCCCAAGGGATTATACGGGTCCGTAGTAAAGCTGAAACTGTAGGGCTTGCCTAAGCCTGGCGCCGAGGGGCGGTTTACATAATAATAGGTGCGGAAGGTCAAGGGGGGAACCATCGCATACCGACTGTCGGTTTCGTCCAGCCGCCGGATCTCGATGTCCACGGAACTTTTGGTGAAAGCAGGGGACTGGGTTATGGCGATTTTGACGGCTTCATCAAAAGTCAGCGGGGCGCCAGGGTCCGGGATCTGGGCCGCCGGGCGCGGGTCGGCGCCCTGGGCCGGCCGGCACCAGCCCATCACCCCGCCAGTCATCACCAGCAGAGCGATAATCAGACAGGCTTGGGTGGCGGCGATCCAGGGGGCGTAACCAGACAAGATATGCCGGTGACCCCGTCCCGTTCCGGCGGGGTCAACCATAGCGCTCACAGAGCAACCCGCGAACCTGATTATGGTGGCCGGGCGCGCTGGCGGTTTCCTGGTGTGTAGGCTCATTGTTCATAAAGGACACCGTCTCGTATCGAACTGATCCGGGTACATTCGGCGGCAATTTCGGGATCATGCGTGACTACTATGATGGCAGTCTTACCGTCACTGACAATTTCCGCAAAATGGTCCAGGATTGAGTGGCCATGGCTCCGGTCGAGCTGGCCGGTAGGTTCGTCGGCAAGAATGACCTGGGGTTGGTTGACCAGGGCCCGGGCCACTGCCACCCTTTGGCGCTCACCCCCGGAAAGGCGATTGGAAGAGTGGTTGATCCGGTGCCCCAGGTTGACGCGGTCCAGGGCGGCGGCAATGCGGTCCGGTCGGTCCCGCCGGTCAACTCCGGCATAGATTAAAGGGAATTCCAGATTTTCATAGACGGTGGAGTTTTCCAACAGATCACAGCTCTGAAAGACAAATCCCACCCGCTTGCGCCGAAATTCCGCCTGGGCGTTGCGATCCAGGCTGAGGACATCTTGACCGCCTAAAAAATATGAGCCGCTGGTGGGATGGAGAAAAATTCCCAGGATAAAGAGTAAGGTGGACTTCCCGGACCCCGAAGGCCCCATGATCGCCACGATCTCGCCGGAGTAGACCTTCAAATTGACATCGTGGAGCACGTGAATCAGATCGACGCCGTTGTCATAGGTCTTGCACAGGTCGGTCACCCGAATCAAGGCGCCGTTGCCCTGGTTGGAAGAAGCCAACTTATTCATAGCGGATGGCGGTTACCACTTCCATGCGACTGGCCCGGATTGAAGGATAGAGGCCAGCCCCCACGCCAATCGCCACTGCGAACAGGAAGGCCAGGGTCACCCCTAATAAAAAGAGATTTTCCGGCGGGCGGCTCTCAATGACGTAGCTCAAAACCTCCATCGTGATGCGGCCTATCCCGGCCCCCAAGAGGGCCGCCCCCACGCTCAGACAGAGAGCCTCGGAGAGAAATTGCGCCAGAATATCCCGATCTTCAGCGCCCATGGCCTTTTTCAACCCGATCTCCCGGGTTCGGGAGGTGACCGCGGCCATCATCACATTCCAGATGCCGACGCCCCCCAAGAGAAAGGTGGCGCTGGTGGCCAGGTAAATCAAAAATTCGATCCACCAAGCCAGCATCTGTACCCGTTTCAAGACTTCCCAGGAGACTTCGACGTGAAGTTCTTCGGGCGATTGGTAAGATTTGACGATCCCGGGAATCGCCGCCGCGACGGCGCCGACATCATCCCAGGTGGCGCAACGCAGATAGAGACGGTCGGCCAGCAGTCTGCCCGGGAAACGGTCCGTGGCGGTTGTGAGCGGCAGGAAAACGGAGTTCGCCAAGCCGCTGTCGGTAACTCCCCCCAACACCCCGGAAATCCGATAAATCTCCTGGTTGATCTCCAGGTCTTTGCCTCTGACCTGGGTGTTGCCGAAAATCTTTTTGGCCAGTTCGGCCCCTAAAACGGCCTCCCGTTTGTGCCCGGCCACGGCGTCAGAACCGAACAGTTTTCCGGTAAGGGGCCAAAAATTACGGACCTGCCAGAAACCTTCATCCACCGCCATGGTAGTGAAGGCGAAGTTTTGGCCTTGGAAGTTGGCTTGGCTATGCTTGACGGCCGTAAGACTTAATTCTTTGACACCGTCGAGGTGCTTGAGGGCGGCGAGGGTTTGCTCCCGGAACCATTGGGGCCGGTAAGACCGCTGATTATCGAAATAAATTCTTAAGATGGTAACCCCGCCGATCAGCTCAAGATTCTCGTTGAAGTTTTTCTTGACCTCCCGGCTCATGGTTACAATATTGAGGAATCCGGCAACGCCCAAAGCAATAGCCAACACCACCCCTATGTAGCGGCGGCGATGGCGCATCACCTGACGTACGCTTACGCGCATGAGGTCGTTAAACTTCATTAGGCGCGTTTCCTCTAAATATCCCCAATCAATCGCCCAACATGCTGACGGCAGCGCCATTGGCACCAGGATAGGTCGTGGTAAATCCCCCCTCCTCCAGGAAAGCGTCCGGCTGGGTGAAGTCACAAGCCCGGATACGATGTTTTTTGGCCAATTTTTCCAGGATTTCCAAGACGTAGGTAATCTGGCTTTCCTTGTGGGTGCTCATGTAAGCGGTGCGGATAACCGCTTGCCCCCGAGGGACTGCCGGATAGATGGCGGGCAAAGCAAAAACACCGTGCTCAAACAGGTCACGCGCAAACAGCGCTGCTTTCTCTTCCCCCCCGATGTGTATGGGGATGATGGGGGATTTGGAGTTTTTGGTAATGAGCCCGATCTCCCGGTATCCGGCATGGACATGGCGGGTGATGTCCCAGAGGCGGGTAACCCGGTCGGGGTCCTCATCCAGGATATCCAGACAGGTCAAAACGGTGGCGGTATTGCTGGCGGGAAGGGCGGCTGAGAAAATGAGCGGCTTGGAATGGTGTCGCAGATATTCCAGCACCGCGTCATCATCGGCGGCGATGAATCCACCGATGGAAGCCAGGGCCTTGCTGAAGGTGCCCATAATAAAGTCAACTTCAGACGTGAGTCCGAAATGATTAGCCGTTCCCCGTCCCCCCCGGCCCATCACTCCCAACCCATGGGCGTCATCCAGATAGATAAGCAGGTCCGGATGATTTTTCTTCAGCGCCACTAGTTCGTCCAGGGGCGCCAGATCCCCGGACATGCTGAACACCCCTTCGGTGATCAGGAGCAGACAGCCGTTGGCGTTTTTTTGGCGCGCGGCCGCCAACTTGCGGGCCGCCGCCGCGGCATCGTTGTGACCAAAGGGGATCAGCCGGGCGCGTGAGGCCTGACACCCCTCAAAAATGCTGGCATGGCCTTCCCGGTCACAGACGATGATGTCCTGGGGGGTCAGCATACAGGCAATAGCCCCCAGATTAGTGGTGAACCCGGTGGCGTGGACCACCGCCTTTTTCTTACCGACAAAGGCGGCCAGTCGATCCTCCAGGGTTTCATGCAAGGTCAAGTTGCCGCACAAAAATCGGGATCCCCCGGGTCCACTACCCCACCGACGTGCAGCCTTGGCCGTTGCCTCAATTACTCTGGGATCGTGAGTAAATCCCAGGTAGTCATTGGACCCAATCATAATCAGACGCCGGCCCGACACCTCTACTTCCGTGCCCCAAGATCGGTCTATGGGCCGGAAGTAAGGGTAAAACCCTTGTTCCTTGGCGTCTTGGACCATAAGAGCAAAAGGTTGGCAGCGGTTTCTAAGTTTCATAAAAGGATTCTACCCCCTCCCCCTCCGGTAGGTTTACACCTTTTTATTTCTATCTTGAGAAAATGTCAATGAGATTTGTATTAATAAATAGATAACCTCCTTATCCCACCCCCTTGACATCGGCATATCCTACCACAAATGAACCAATTTTTTGACAAAAAAATTTCCTTTCGCATGATATATCGGCAACTGCTAAGAATTATACCATTTTTTGTTGCCTCGTGCTTCGAAAAAATTTATCGCCAGGCTTTAAGTTCTGGCCCGCGCCCGGCGGCCTCGGCTCAAGAGTTGACAGTGAGATAGACCGCAGCCACGGCCTAAAAGTTAAGCACCAGAAGCCGGGGGTCCGATACGGATCCCCGGCGCTTGCCAAGCCTCCCCCCAACGCCCTTGCCTGGGTAACCTCCGAATCTGAAAAAATTCATGACTGCCCCGGGACCCCGCTCAACAGGCGTCGTATGGCTCGGGCCTGGCCGGGCGTGATGGTGGGATGGGCATCAGGACAAAACTTCCGGTATTCCTCCGCCGTGATGGACTGGGAAGCAGCGGTGTCGTGGTTGAGCACGACATAGCACTTTCTGGCCAAACGGCTCATCTCCAGGTATTTGGCGGTCCAGAGCGGCAGGCTGCAGAACTGCGCGCCTACCATCACGGCCAGGATAACCCCTCCCAGGGCCTCGGCCCACCGTCGGGACGGCAGCCTGGCGGCCAGCAGGCGCCAGGCAATTCCCACCAAAAGCAGGGCGCCGATCAAGGTAAAGATGTCGTAACGGGCTACAAAAGCCTGACTCACCGACCGCTGATAACGGGTCAGGGAGACCAGGAAGAAAGGCAGGACGTTGGCCAACAGGGCCCAAAAGGCCAGGCGTTTGTCCGGCTTCTCGCCCCAGAACCAGATTGCCGCCAAACTTGCGGTCAACAGGGCGACCCCGGCGATGTAAGCCGGGATAGGAAAGTGGTAATGACCCCAAAACAGGTAAAGGAAGGGGGACACCAGGCCGCCGCATAGGAGGTGCAAGAGATAGGCGGGGCCGGGCAGACTGGAAAATACCTGAAAATTGCGGCTGGCGGCGGCGGGGAGACCCGCAAACCGGAAATAGCCGACGGCAAATAGGACGTACACCAAGACGACTACCCCGGCAACGGCCCAGAACGCCCCCCAGGAGACCCGCTCTCCCATGATGAGGATATAGAGGGGTAACGCCAGGAGCCCGAGCAGCGGGTAGTTGTGCGAGAGCAGGGACAAGGCGGCGCACACGCCAATGCCCCAGAGCTTGCCGCCCGAGGGGGCGTGCAGATACCGGTCGGTCAAGAGCAGCGCCCCCAGAAAAAACCCCAGGCTCAAAAGATAGCCGATATAAAAGGCGTTCCAGGCAGTGGCGTGATGGACCGCAGCCACGGCATAGAGCAGGCTCAGGGTTAAAGCCAGGCCAGGCTCCCAGTGCCGCCGGAAAAAGTTGTAGAGCAGAAAAGCATTTACGCCGGTGCCCAGGCAGTTGATCAACACCAGGAGAGAGTAATTTTCACCGGCAATTTTTACCAAGCCATAGTAAAGCAGGAGAAAGAAGGGGAACCATTGCTCGCCGTCCGGGGTGACGAGGTATTGTCCGAAAGGACGCTCCGCCATTTGGATGAGGGCAGTCCAATCGTCTAACATATAAAAAAATCCCGGTCTCCAGAAAATGATTACCGGCACCGCCAGCAACATGAGCAACACCGGGATCGGGCGCCCCCACGCGGAAGCCGGTCTTGATTTCCCGGGGGGTGGCGCCTCACCCGGCTGCAGGTTTGATGGTCTGAGAATGGCTCTTATCCAATCGGCGTTTTTGAACCGCAACTTAAACTTTCCCGAGCCCGCAGCTCCGCCGCGGCCGGGTGCACCTTCCCGGAAGGAATAAGGCCGAGGAGCAAGTGGAAAAACCAACAACTTTGGGGGAAAAGCAGCCCGTCAAAGAGTTGAAAATGCACCAGCGCCACGGTCAGGGGAAACAGGAGCACCAGGGGATGGAAGAACAGGCCGACCGGAGGTTTGAAGGCCATACCCATCAATCTGGCCAGGAGGATCCCCAGGGCGGCCAGGTAGGTCAGGGTGAAAGGCAACCCCAGACCCACCATAAAAGTCAGGAACTGGTTATCGGCAGTGACAATATCACGGGCGACGCGGGTAAACTCTTCTTTCGTGATAGCGGGGTAGGAAGGCTGATAATCCTGCATGAAATTTTCCCGGGGAGTCCGAAGGCCGATCCCGAGCCCGGGATGCTGCTTAACAATACTCCAGGAAAAGGGGAAATTTTCCACCCGGTAAGCCGGATAGGCCATGGAGAACTTGTGCCAGATGATTTTTTGATGAAATACGCCCACCACCAGGGCCATGACCAGGCAGATGAACACCAGGTATTTCCACCGTAAGGCTCCCCAGACGGCGCCTACCAGAAAAACCCCCAGGGGGATAAAAACTACGGATATCCTTTCACTGAGACACAGGATGATATAGCTGAGACCCAAAAGGATGATGCCCATGACCATCAAGGGCCTGGACTTGTGGTCCAGCAGGGCCAGGGGCGCAAAGGACAGGAGGAGCATGACGTTGGTGAGGGAATGGGAATGGTACGGTAAAAACCGGGCGATATTCCCCGCGGTCAGGTAACCCACAAGACTCAAAAACACCATGGCGGACAGCAGGACAAGGCCGAGCCACTGGAGGCGGCGTTGGTTTTCCGGAGTTTGCAACAGGATCCGGGCGCACCAGAATCCCCCCAGCCCGGAGGCCAGCAAGACGAACACCCGAAAGGAAGAAGATAACGGCGTGAGGCTGAACAGGCCGCTGATCCCGGCGATCACCGCCAGGGCCGCGGAGATCAAGAATTCCGGCGACCTGGGATTGATGGCGCCGCGCTTGCTGAAGACCACCGCCACGAGCAGGGTGAGAAAACACAACAGGCCCGAAAACAGGTTGGCTCTTTCCCCGGCAACCAACAAGAAGGACGGGTGTTGGAGGGCCAACTGGCAGGAGGTGGCGGCAAAAAAAATCCAGATAAACTTTTCCGACCTGGTCATTGCCGCCTTTTCGCCTGGGGCCGCCACATGGTTAACCTCAAGGGGTTTGCATTTTGGGATAAATCTTAGTATGAAGTTCAGGTAACAGGCCGGAGTCGCCAGAAAGGGCCTCCCGGCCCCCTTGGCTTCAAATAGCCGGTCGCTGATGGTGTGCTGGAGATTCGTCAGGTCGATCTACCCAAAGCGTTATTTATCAGAAGTTTATAGCAGGTAAGCAGGAGAAAGGGAAGTATGCTGGCCGGGAAAAAAGTGTTGGTGGTCATGCCTGCCTATAACGCCGCCCAAACCCTGGAACGCACCTTTCAAGACATCCCCTTTGATGTGGTGGATGAAGTTTTGCTGGTGGACGACGCCTCCCACGATGAGACGGTGGAGGTGGCCCGGCGGCTCGGGATCCGGAGCTTTTTGCATGAGCGGAACCTGGGCTATGGCCGCAACCAAAAGACCTGTTACACCGAGGCCCTGAAACTGGGCGCCGATATCGTGGTGATGGTGCACCCCGATTACCAATATTCCCCCAAGATCATCCCGGCCCTGGCCGGTCTGGTGGCCAGCGGCGAATACGAGGTGGCCATCGGCTCCCGCATTTTGGGTGGCAAAGCCCGCCAAGGCGGCATGCCCGCCTATAAATATGTATTCAACCGCTTTCTCACCCTGCTCCAGAACCTGCTCCTGGGGGCCAAACTCTCTGAATATCATACGGGTTTTCGGGCCTTCTCCCGGAAAGTCCTGGAGACTCTCCCCCTCTGGGAAAACTCCGATGATTTTGTCTTCGACAACCAGATGCTGGCCCAGGTCATTTACTTCGGTTTTCCCATTGGTGAGGTGTCCTGTCCCACCCGCTATTTTCCGGAAGCCTCTTCCATCAATTTTCCCCGGAGCGTGAAATACGGCCTGGGAGTGGTGGTGACTTCGGTGAGATTTTTCCTGCAAAAGCGGGGCTGGGGCCAATGCCGCATCTTTTCCCCCCAGGGCCGGGGGCTTATGCCCCGGGATTATTATGCCGAGCCCGGCCCCTCCCCGCCGGCGGCCTCGGTCTGATCCGCTCCGGGGGGCGGCGTTTCAGGTCTTGCTGCCGCGTCTCTGCGGTTGGGGGGCATCAGGGTCTAGGCCCGGTCCGGGCTCAAGGGCCGACAATTCCCGGCCACCTGACCGGCATCCGGTCTGTCGGCCTGCCGCCAATCCTCCCCCAATTCCGCCAGGGTCACCCCCGAAACCGGGCCGGTCTGCACCAGCCAGGTGAGGAAGGCGCGGATCTTAGCAATGAACCGGCTGACCGCGGCCTCGGTGGGAAAAAGTCGGGTGGCCCCGGGTTGGAGCTCGGAGGAGTGGAAAAACATGGTGAGCACCCGGCCGCCGCGGCGGCGGTGGAGGTGGGCCGCCAGTTGCAGGGAAAGCAGAGGATACCAGGCCGGCTGCACCCCCGCGACGCCCCCATAGCGGAATAAGCTTCGCAGGCGGTCGCCCCAGATTGGCGGCGCCATGGCGGCCAGGCGCGCCATCAACTCCGGGGTCCCGGCCACCACGGGCACCATGGTGATGGGGACCTCCAAGAGGGGCTTGCCCTCCGGTCCGGCCTCGCCCAGGAGAAAGGGGTCCGCGGGGGCCAGGAAATAGCGGGGATCGGGGTTTTTGCGGGTGAGGGGCGCCACGCTGCTGTCCACCTCGATGCCGAACTCCGGCAAGAGGCTGAAGACCCGGGGCCCCGCATCAAACCGCCCCATGCGGAAGGATCGGGGCGTGACCGCCAGTCCAGCCCGGACCTGGGAGAGCAGGCTGGCGAACTTATCCCGGAGCAGTCCCCGGGGCAGCTTTTCGGAGCCCACCGGTTCGGGGTCAGGCAGGTCCGAAAAAGGCGGGGTGTTCCAGGGATGCAGATGGACCCCGATCTCCGCCCCGTAGCGGTCCCGCCACTGGGCCAGGACCCGGCAAGCGGCGGGGTCCCGGGCCACCTGGTAGGTGGCCAGGAGCGTCAGGGGCAAGCCGAAATCCCGGGGAATGAACGCCAGGCGCGAAAGTTCCGCCACGTTGGTCACCCCCGGGGGAGTGCGGGGATAGCGGCCGAAAAACAGCCCTTCTTCTTCCACGTCGATGGAGATCACCAGTTTCATGGGCCAGATCCACCGGCGGGTCCGATCAAACTCATCATATGATTGAAGTTAGGTCTCACAATGATGCAGTGACCCTTGCTTAGTTGATCAATGTCTTTATGGACCTTAGTCCCCGCCTGGCGCCCGGCCACTAGATCCCGATACGGCCTCCCGGTATCCGCCATAAAAATCGCTCTTTGATTACAAATTTATAGCCCCCAGCCCCTGACCTCTTTCTTTACTTGCGGCGCGCTGATTTTTTTCTTATATTAATATTAAATCCTTAGCAAGCAGAGGCGCCTCATGTTTGGTTATAACATCACCACGTTGATCATTATTCTGGCCATCGCCCTCTTGCTCTTCGGCCCCCGGCGCCTGCCGGAACTGGGAGACAGCATCGGCAAGGCCATCCGGAGCTTCAAAAAGGCTCACGAGGACCCTGAAAGCGCCTCGACCCGGGCCGAGATTCCCCCCAGTGCCACTGCGGCGCCGCAAGCCGCCACTTGCCCCCAGTGCCACAAGGAAGTCGGCGGGGACTTTGCCTTCTGCCCCCATTGCGGCAGCAAGACGAGCAAGGCGTAATCAACAGGTTGTCAGATGGGGATCGACCTCGAGACGCTGTTTATCCTCGCCGTCCTGGCATTCATCCTCTTTGGCCCTGAAAAGCTGCCGGAGTACGCGGCCAAGCTAGGCCGCATGGTGGCCAAGCTGCGCCAGTCCACCGCGGAACTGTCTCAGCACTATCAGAATCCTTTCAACTATCCTACCGAACCGACCCCGGAAACGCCGGCGTCGGAGCGCCTGGAGCGGGCCCCGTCGGCGAGTCTCGAACCGGAATCCTTCTGCCCCTACTGTCAGCAAATCGTCACGAAGGGATTCGTCTTCTGCCCCAAATGCGGCCACCGGCTGCGGGACGATGATTCTATTCAACCATCCCAGCCGTCTGAGCCGCGCCCGGCAGCCTATCCCCTGATCCGGCCGTTGCGGGATGATGAAATCGACCGCGCCCTGGCGATCATCAACCAGGCCGCCCTGGCTTATCAAGGCGTGATTCCTGGCGATTGCTGGCACGAGCCTTACATGCCCGAGGCGGAGCTTAGGGCCGAGATCGCCGCTGGGGTCAACTTCTGGGGCTATGAAACCGAGGGGCGGCTGATGGGAGTGGTCGGACGCCAGGACCTCCAGGGAGTTACCCTCATCCGCCACGCCTATGTGGACCCCGGGGCCCAGCGCCAGGGAGTGGGATCGAGTCTGTTAAACTATCTCCGCGGTGAAATCCCGGGCCCCGTCCTGGTGGGTACCTGGGCCGCAGCCTGGTGGGCCGTCCGCTTCTATGAGAAACACGGGTTCAGGCTGCTGCCCCAGGTGGAAAAAGACCAACTCCTCCGCACCTACTGGACCATCTCGCCCCGCCAGGTGGAAACCTCGGTGGTCCTGGCGGATCCCAAGTGGTTTGCGAGAGGGCCTCAGGCCGGATAATCGGCCGGCGCTGCCGCCTCAAGAAGTTCACATGGCCAACTGGGCCTTAAGGCGGGCGGCGATTTCCCGGCCCGCCGCCTGGGCCTGACCCCAGACTTCCTGGTCTTCCACCCGGCAGAACTTCTCCGGGGTCACCGCGATATCTTCCCCGAAGACCCAGGGGAGGGCGCTCATGGGGCAGGTCTCGCCGAACCCGCACACCAGACACTCGGGGTTGCCCACCGCCTGCAACTGCCCCAGGACCTCCATGCCTTCCATCTTCAAGGCATGGGCGATCTGGGCGTTGGCCTCCGCCACCCCCGGCGCGCCCCGGCCAATGCCCGT
The DNA here is from genome assembly GCA_016875015.1 of Deltaproteobacteria bacterium. Lineage (GTDB taxonomy): Bacteria > Desulfobacterota > Desulfobaccia > Desulfobaccales > 0-14-0-80-60-11 > 0-14-0-80-60-11. The sequence continues at coordinate 47,156 of VGSJ01000010.1, forward strand.
GGTGACGACCGCGGCCAGTTTGCCGCGATTGAGGCCGTGCTGGTGGCGCAGGGAAAACAGGCGTTCCAGAAAGGCTTTGGTGAAGCCGTCCACGGAGCCGTAGGGGCAGTAGCCTCCCACCACCAGGGCTCCAGCGCGGCGGACTTTTTCGGCCAGTTCGGGAAAGTCGTCTTTCACCTTGCAGACGTTGTCCTCTTTGCACCCCAGGCAGGCGATGCAGGGCCGCACCTTGATGCGGCTGAGCTTGACGAACTCGGATTTCAGGCCGCTGGCAGCCAGCACCGCCTGGACCAGGCGATCGGTATTGCTATTGTTTATGGGGCTTCCGGAAATTCCTAAGATTTGGGGATACATGGGTTTCCTCCGTAAGTTAGTGGTCAGTGGTCAGTTGCCGGTTAAAAGATGGCGCGCCGGGACCACCCTCCACCTGCGGGTTGAACCGGGAATTATCCTCCGCGATGGCTTCATAATAAGCACTGGCGGGCAAAGGCGCTGTAGTCGGAGCGACGATCCTAGTAAATAATGCAGTTTTCCGGGGAACCGGAGCGGTTTTTTTACTGACCACTGGCCTCTGCTCTACAACTCCACCAGTTCTGAACTCAGGGGATGGCCCATGAACAGGCTGGCCAACTGCTGAAAGCGCGGCGTCAGGAGGGGCAGGGCCCGCAGGCATCGCCGTCGGCCCCGGGCTGGGTGCAGTTGAGGGCCGCGGCCAAAGCCGGGCCGTCGCGGCCTTACCTCGCGCCCCCGGGCCCCAGAAACAGATAAGCATGGGCCAGCCGGCCCGCCAGCATGGCGCTTTTCAGATGGGACACGACCCAATCCTGGCCCAGAATCTCCCGGAAATACCGGAGGCCGGGCTCCTGGGGGGGGACGAGTTTACTTGCTCTTTCTTGGGGGTTGCCATGTTATTGATATTTTTATCCACGGCAATCAACAGTAAAGTTTTCGTAGCGTTTTACGCACCATTAATCAGAAGATGCGGATTTCATTGGCGCGTAGGACGCGCCCTACAACTGCTTACCCCTTACCCCTCACTCCCACTCAATGGTGCTCGGCGGTTTGGAGGAGATGTCCAGCACCACCCGGTTGACCCGTTTGACCTCATTGATGATGCGGTTGGCAATCCCGGCCAGAAAATCGTGGGGCAGGCGGCTCCAGTCCGCGGTCATGGCATCGATGGAATCCACGATGCGGAGCGCAATGACGTACTCGTAGGTGCGTTCGTCCCCCATCACCCCCACGGTGCGGATAGGCAAGAGCACCGCAAAGGCCTGCCAGACCTGGCGATAGAATTCGCTGGCCAGCATCATTTCGGCGACGATGGCGTCGGCCTCCCGGAGGATATCCAGTTTGTCGGCGGTGACTTCGCCCAGGATGCGGATGGCCAGCCCCGGTCCGGGAAAGGGGTGGCGCCAGACCAGGCTGTCCGGTAGGCCCAGTTCCTGGCCCACTTCCCGCACCTCGTCCTTGAACAGCTCGCGTAAGGGCTCCAGCAGCTTTAAGGGCATGATCGTGGGCAGGCCCCCGACGTTGTGGTGGGTCTTGATGGTGGCCGACGGCCCCTTGAAGGAAACGCTTTCAATAACGTCGGGGTAAAGAGTGCCCTGGGCCAGGTATTTGACCCCGCCCAGCTTCTTGGCTTCCGCGGCGAAGATGCGGATGAATTCGTGGCCGATGCGGCGCCGCTTCTCCTCCGGGTCGATAATTCCCGCCAGCTGACCCAAGAAGTCCACGGTGGCGTCCACGTAAACCAGGTTCAGGTGGTGATGCTCCCGGAAGAGGTGAAAGACTTCCTCCGCCTCCCGTTTGCGCAACAGGCCGTTGTTCACGAAGACGCAGGTCAAACGGTCCCCGATGGCCCGGTGCACCAGCACCGCGGTGACCGAGGAATCCACCCCGCCGGACAGGGCGCAGATGACCTGGCCGCCGCCCACCTGCTGCCGGATGCTCTCAGTGGCGCTCTCGATGAAAGAGGCCATGGTCCAGAGCGGCTTGAGCCCGCAGATGCGGAACAGGAAATTGCTGAGAATCTCCCTGCCCCGGGGTGTGTGGTGCACCTCGGGATGAAACTGCACCCCATACAGCCGCCGGCCGGCGTCCCGGATGGCCCCGGTGGGGCAGGAGTCGCTGCGGCCGATGATCTCGAATCCCGGCGCCAGGCGTTCCACCCGGTCGCCGTGGCTCATCCAGACCTGCTCCTTGGAGTTCAAGCCGTAAAACAGGTCGTCGAAATTGCTGATGGTGAAGGTTTTGTGCCCGTATTCCCGGGACACCGCCGGGGCCACCTCGCCGCCCAGGAGATGATTGAGGAGCTGGATGCCGTAACAGATGCCCAGGATCGGCACCCCCAGGCTGAACAGGTCCGGGTCCACGCTGGGGGCGTCCCGGTCATAGACGCTCCGGGGGCCTCCCGACAGGATGATGCCCTGGGGGGCAAACTCCTTGATGCTCTTAAGGGGCATGATATAAGGGTGGATTTCGCAGTAAACCTTGAGTTCCCGCACCCGCCGGGCAATGAGCTGGGTGTATTGGGAGCCGAAGTCCAGGATGAGCACTTTTTCCTGATGGAGATCGAGCATTTTTATAAGTGGGAGGGGGCGGCCAGACGCGTGCCGGAGGTTGTCAGTCACCCTCGCCTCAACCCCTTAATTTTTTTCAATCAATTATAGCGCGGCGCAGCAGAAAAAGCAAAAGGTCTGTGGGGCGGGGTAGTGTCGGGTGCGCCGGGCGCACCCTGGTAAACTCAGCTTCACAGCCCCAGGGGGGCGAGGTAGCGGCGGTGGATTTCGTCCTGGAGCCAGGCGGGTGAGGCGGCTTCCGGGGCCGCCAGCAGGGTGTTGAGGCCGGCGGCCATCTCCCGGAGGCGGGCCAGGGCCTGCCGCCGGGCCGCGTCCATAACGCCCCAGTCGCCGGTGGCCAGCAATTGTTGGAAGGCCGGCGAAAGCTCCGGCAGCAGCGCCGGGAGAAGCCCCGGGCGCCAGGCCAGCATCACCGCCAGGGACGGCAGGCGCTCCTCATTGACGATATAGGCCAGGCGGCCCCACTCGTTGACGTCGGCCAGGGCGTCCTTGAGGGTCCGGACCCAGAGTTCCAGCCGGGTTTGGGGAAAGCGTTGCAGCACCGCCGGGAAGGCTTCTCGTAAGCTGGGCTCCAAGGCTTCGCCCATCTCGTGGCGGATAACCGCTTCCAACTCCCCGGCCAGGAAGGCGTTGAACTGCTCCTGTAGGGCCTCGGGGTCAGAGAGCAGGTCTTTGAGGGTGAGGTTATAGGCTTTCAGGGCGATTTGCAGGTAGGCGTTGCCCTGCTGGGCGGGGTCGGACAAATGGTCCCAGAGGTAAAAGGCCAGGGCCTGGCGGCGGGCATAGATCAGGGTCCCCTGGCACAGGGCCGGGGAGGCGTCCAGGTCCCGGGCCAGTTCCGGCCCCAGGACCAGGATGGTTAACGCCCCCACCCGCCGCTCCTCCAGGAGTTCACCCAGGAAGAAGGTGGGGGCCAGGCCCCGGCTGAGGCCGGCGCCATACGCCAGCCCCTGGGGCAAGAGGTGGCGGTTGAGGGTTTCTACCGCAAAGGGGTCGATGGCGGCGGCGCCCCAGGGGAGGGTGCGCCAGGACGCCTCTTCCAGGTCATCCCAGGCACCTTCCCGCCGGGCGATCCACGCCAGGATCGCTGCCACTTCGGGCTCCCGCCAGGGGGCCAGCCCGTGCTCCCACTTGTAGAGCTGGCGCAGGCGCATCAACAGACCGCACAGGGAAAAATGCCCGGCCTGCCCGGCGCTGGCGATATCGCAGTTCCGGCGCACTCCCTCAATCAGGGTGGGCGGGATCATGGAACGGAGCTCATTTTCATCATGGTAGTGTCATGATCCATAATTTGTATGGTATGTAACGATCCCTATCTTGAATAGCGTTTGCTTTAAGTCCCCCTCTTTCAAAGGGGGATTTTAGGCAGCAGTGTCCGGTTAGGAAATTGCATGCGGTGGTTCTGCCCCCCTCACCCCAACCCTCTCCCCCCGAAGCGGGGGGAGAGGGAGTAGAGGAGGTCGCCGGGCCTAGTAACCATAACGCATTAAATCAGTTCCACTTTTCCCCCTCTCCCCCAATGGGGGAGAGGGCTGGGGTGAGGGGGAAGTATTCTTCTCTGAGCAAAAAGGGCGTGAGCTAATTTATCCACTGTTGGTCCACGTAGAGCGAGCCTCCTTGATTTGCAAGAACCAAACCGGACACTGCTGGAAAAAACCGCGCCTACCCCAGCTTTTCTTCCTATAATCACATGCTAACAAACCCCCTGGCGTAAATCAATCACTAACGGCGAGGTCTCCTGGGCGCGGTTGAGGGAGCCGGGTTCCACCAGTTTTACCCGGGGTTGGACGCCGATGCCCTGGGCCAGCTTGTGGGCGATCTCCTGCAGTATCTCCCGCTGCCTGGTCATCTTGTCGAAGAACAATTCCTCCCGGACCTCGATCCTGACCTCCAGGTAGTCCAGGTGCCCCTCCCGGCCCACCACCAGTTGATAGGCCGGCTCCTCCCCTTGGATGGCGCTCAAAACCTGGCCCACCCGGCTGGGGAAGATGTTGGTCCCCTTGACGATGACCACCTCATCGCAGCGGCCCTGGATGCGGCTCATGCGGGCCAGGGTCCGGCCGCAGGTGCAGGGTTCATAGAACAGGCGCACCAAATCGCCGGTACGGAAGCGCACCAGAGGGGTGGCCTCCCGGGTGAGGGTGTTGATGACCAGTTCCCCCAGTTCGCCTTCGGGGAGAAGCGCGCCCGTGGCCGGGTCGATGACCTGGGGCAGGAAATGGTCCTCGCTGATGTGCATGCCGCCCAAGGGGTGGGCGGCGCACTCCCCGGCCACTCCGGGGCCCATGGCCTCCGACAATGCGTAGTGGTCCAGGGCGGCGCAGAACAGCCGGGTTTCGATTTCAGCCCGCATGGCCTCGGTCCAGGGCTCCCCGGCCAGCAGCGCCAGTTTGAGGTGGAGGTTCTTGGGGTCCACCCCCAGGGCCTCCATTTCGTCGGCCAGCACCAGGGCGTAGGACGGCGTGGAGACCAGGACGGTGGTGCGGTAGTCCCGCATCACCTGGACCTGGCGGGCGGTGAAACCGGGGCCGCTGGGGATCACCGAGGCCCCCAGGAGCTCCACGCCGTAGTGGATGCCGAAGGCGCTGGTCAAGAGGCTGTAGCTCAAGGTCACCTGGACCACGTCGTCCCGGTCCACCCCCGCGGCGGTGAGGATGCGGGCGGAGAGCTTGGCCCAGTGGCGCAGGTCCCGGCTGGTGTAGCCCATGACGATGGGGTGGCCGGGGCTGCCGGTGGAGGAGTGGATGCGCACCACCTCCCGCAGGGGGACCGCAAACATCTCGTAGGGGTAGGCCCGGGCCAGATCGTGGCGGGTGGTAAAGGGCAGGCGGGCCAGGTCCTCCAGGGACTGGCAATCCTCCGGAAGGAAACCGAGGTCGTCGAACTTCTTCTTGTAAAACGTGACGTTCTTGTAAACCCGGGTGAGGGTGGCCTGGAGCCGCTCCAACTGCATCTGAGCCAACTCCTCCCGATCCATCTGCTCCGCATCTTGGTCGAAGATTGCCATTTTCCCCCCTGTTTTGGGTTGTTGGTTGGTAGTTTTTAGTTTTCAGTTTGTGACATTAATACCATGTTCATATTCAGTCGCAACAAACTCTCTGAACGCTGGCGGGCACGGAGGCCCGCCCCACCAATGGGTTTGTTTCATGTGAAAACGAACATGGTATAACTCGGGAAAACGCCGGCTGAGTAGGAAAGACCGGATCTGAGCTAACCAAAAACTAAAAACCGTTTTTAATCCTCCCTGCCTAAATAAGCCTCAATGACCCGGGGGTTCCGGCGGATATCCCGGGGGGCGCCGGCGGCGATGACCTGGCCGTGGTCCAGGACCACGATCCGGTGGCACAGGCCCATGACCAGGGTCATGTCGTGTTCGATGACCAGCAGGGTAATGCCCAGGGGCAGGAGTTTCTCCAGCAGGGCCATGAGGTCCTCGGTCTCCCGGGGGTTGAGGCCCGCGGCAGGCTCATCCATGAGCAGGAGCTGCGGTTGTTGGGCCAGGGCCCGGGCGATTTCCAGGCGGCGCTGGTCACCGTAGGCCAGGGCCTCGGCGGGCTCGTCCTCCTTGCCCCCCAGGCCCACCAGTTCCAGGAATTCCAAGGCCCGCCGGCGATTGTCGGCCTTGGCCCTTTTCACCGCCGGCAGAGGCAAGAGGGCGGCAAACACTCCCACTTGCTGGTGGAGGTGATAGCCGGTGAGGACGTTTTCCAGCACGGTCATGCCTCCGAAGAGCTGGATATTCTGGAAGGTGCGGGCCAGCCCCAGGCGGGCCCGGCGGTAAGGGGGCAGGCCCATCATATCCGCGCTTCCCAGCCGGATTTCGCCGGCGCTCGAGGGCAGCAGGCCGTTAATCAGGTTGAAGCAGGTGGTCTTGCCGGCGCCGTTGGGGCCGATCAACCCGACGATCTCTCCCGCGGCCACGGCAAACGAGACGTCGGTCAGGGCCTGGACGCCCCCGAAGGATTTACTCAAGCCGGCAATTTCAAGCATGTTAAAAACCTGGGGGGAAAAGGGTAAAAGGGTAAAGGGCGAAAAGGGAAAAGAAATAAAAAGCCATAATATCCCCGCATCGCGTTTTGGTCTTCGGCTTTTCGGTCACTATTTTTTTCGCCGCGTTCCCAAGTGCAACTTGGGAACGATATAGAAGGGAAAGGTCTTGGTGTTCCCCCCCCCCTTTTTCGCCTTTTCCCCTTTTGCCCCCTCTTTTATTCCCATACTTCTTGATATCCCTTGCCCAAATAGGCCCGCTGCACTTCCGGGTCTTCCCTAAGGTCGGCGGCGGCGCCGTCCAGGATGATGCGTCCGGTCTCCAGCACGTAGCCCCGGTCGGCCACCTTTAAAGCCGCCCGGGCGTTTTGTTCCACCAAAAGGATGGTAGTGCCCGCGGCCTTCAGTTCCGCCAGGATATTGTAGACCTGGGTGGCCATCCGGGGGGCCAGCCCCATGGAAGGCTCGTCCAGCATCAAGAGCCGGGGACGGGCCATGAGGGCCCGGCCGATGGCCAGAATCTGCTGCTCGCCGCCGGAAAGCGTGCCCGCGGCCTGGTGGGCCCGCTCCTTGAGGATGGGAAAGCGCTGGCGAATCTCCTCCAGGTCCCGGCGCACCGCCCCCTTGTCCCGGCGATGGAAGGCCCCCAGTTCCAGGTTGGCGGTGACGCTCAACGTACGGAAGACCCGGCGGCCTTCCGGCACCAGGGCCAGGCCCAGGGTGACGATGCGCTCTGCGGGCAGCCGGGTGAGGTCCTGGCCGGCGAACTCGATGGTCCCCTTGCGGGGGGGCAGCAGCCCGGAAATAGTGCGCAGGGTGGTGGTCTTGCCGGCGCCGTTGCCGCCGATCAGGGTCACCACCTCGCCGGCGCGCACGTGGAGGGAGATGCCCTTGAGCACCGGCAAACGACCATACCCGGCCTGGACGCTTTTTAAGGTCAGCATGTTCAGTGGTCAGTGGCCAGTGGTCAGTGGTCAGTTTGAGAAGAGCCGTGCTGGCAACTGACTACTGACCACAGATCACTGCCTCACCCCTCCCGCTTTAAAAACTTCAAGCTCAATTTGCCCCGGCCCAGGAGGCCCGAAGGCCGCCAGATGAGCAGGAGCATCAGGAGTCCGCCGTAAATCAGTTCCTGGTAGGCGTGGGCCTGCCGCAACATCTCGGGGAGGATCGTCAGGATCACCGCGCCCAGCACCGACCCGGCAATGGACCCCATGCCCCCCAGCACCACCATGGTGAGGATGAGGATGGAGGTGTGGAGGCCGAAGGTCTCGGGGTTGATAAAGGTGATGTAGTGGGCGTAGAGGGAACCGGCCAGGCCGGCCAGGGCCGCGGCCAGGGTGAAAACGACGATCTTATATGCCGGGGTGTTGATCCCCATGACCTGGGCGGTGATTTCGTGGTCCCGGATGGCCCGGAGGGCCCGGCCGTGGTAGGAATCCACCAGGCGGTAGGCGGCGATCAGGACCAGGATGACGATGACGACCACCAGAATCAGGTAGAGCCAGGGCGGCCGGAAGTCCAGCCCCAAAAAGCTGGGAGCCGGGATCCCGGGCAGGCCATCGGGTCCCCCGGTAACCTCCAGGTTGAGGAAGACCAGGTCCACGATCACCCCGAAGCCCAGGGTAACGATGGCCAGGTAATCCTCCTTGAGTCTCAGGGTCGGCAGCCCCAGGGCCAACCCGCACAACCCGGCCGCCAGCAGGGCGGCCAGGGCGGCGGCGGGAAAAGGCAAGTGCCAGTGCAGCGACACCAGGGCCGAGATATAGGCCCCGATGCCGTAGAACGCGGCATGGCCCAGGGAGACCTGGCCGGCATAGCCGATAATCAGGTTAATACTGACGGTCAGGATGATATAGATGCCGGCCAGGATGGCCAGATGCAGCACGTAGGCGGCCATCTCAGTCCCCCCGGCCTCGCAAAATGCCCTGGGGCCGGAGTAAGAGCACCAGGATGAGGATGGCAAAGGCGATGGCATCCTTGAAACCCGAAGAGATATAAGCTGCGCCCAGACTCTCCGCCACTCCCAGGAGCAGGCCCCCCAGGATGGCCCCCGGGATGCTGCCTACCCCCCCCAGGATGGCGGCGCTAAACGCCTTGAGGCCCGGCAGCATTCCCATGCGGGGGTAGGTGGCATTGTAGTAGACGGCCATCATGATGCCCGCGGCCCCGCTCAGGGCGGAGCCCAACAGAAAAGTCAGGGAAACCATGCGATCCACGTTGATGCCCATGAGCCGGGCCGTATCCCGGTCCAGGGCGCAGGCCACGATGGCCTTGCCGTAGGTGGTGTAACGCACAAACACTACCAGCAAACCCATGAATCCCAAGGCCGCGGCCAGGATGGCCACCTGTAGGGTGGACACCGGCAGGCCGGCGATCTCGACGCTGCTGAAGGTAAATTGGATGGGAAAGGGCCGGTCGTTGGGACCGAACAGCAGCAGGGCCAGACTCTGGAGAAGGATGGAGGCGCCGATGGCGCTGATGAGGGGCACCAGGGGATGGAAACCCCGCAAGGGCCGGAAAGCCGCCCTCTCCAGGAGCACCCCCAAGATGGCGGCCGCGGCCATCCCCAGGGCAAAGGCCAGGAAGAAATTGACTTTCCCGGTGGCCAGGAGCAGCACCGCCACAAAGGCGCCGCACATGTAGATTTCCCCCTGGGCAAAATTGATCAGGCCCAAAATGCCATAGATCATGGTGTAGCCCAGGGCGATGAGGGCATAAACACTGCCGGTGGTCAGGCCGTTAATCAATTGCTGGAAAAACATCAGGATGCAGGAAATTTCCCGTGAGAAGCGTTCGGTAATTGCGCCGCAAAGCAGCCCGCCTCACCATATCATCTTTAGACCGTGCTCCACAAGGTTGTTGTGAGGTTATACCGTGTTCCCTTTGACTCATCTTCGACAGTTGTAAAAAAATAGTTTTGGATTATCAGTAAGTTAAGCCATGGCAAAAAAGGGTTGGCACTACATGCTATTGGAGTCCGGCGTCTGGTCT
>VGSJ01000011.1 GCA_016875015.1 Deltaproteobacteria bacterium
TCCCTCTCCCCCCGCTTCGGGGGGAGAGGGGTGGGGTGAGGGGGGCAGAACCACCGCATGCAATTTCCTAACCGGACACTGCTGCCCTACCCCCCCTTCTTTAAAGGGGGGTTTTAAAGTCCCCCTTTGGCAAAGGGGGATTTAGGGGGATTTGGATTTTCACGGTAAAGCCTGCGGCTACAAAAAATAGCCCTTTATGAACGCAACTCAAGATAATACCATGTTCGTTTTCACATGAAACAAACTCATTGGTGGGGCGGGCCTCCGTGCCCGCCAGCGTTCAGAGAGTTTGTTGCGACTGAATTATGAACATGGTATAAGACCTGCCGCTTGACCTCAGATGATATAAACCTCGTCTCGTTAATGCAAGCCCCCCGGGCCAAAGCTTGCGCCAAGCGAACGCGGTCCCGGCCGGCCGCCGATAATCCTAAAAGGGCGGCTTGCGCCGGTGAAAATCAGTAGCCTGCTCGAAGGCGTAAGCCGCTTGCAGCAAGTCGGCCTCGCCAAACACGGGCCCCATGAGTTGCAGGCCGATGGGCAGCCCCCGGGAAGAAAAGCCGCAGGGCACCGAAATGCCGGGAATTCCACCCAGGTTGGCGGAAATGGTGAAGATGTCCGACAGGTACATAGTCAGAGGGTCATCCACCTTTTCCCCCAGACGGAAGGCCGGGGTGGGAGCGACCGGGGTGGCGAGCACCCGGCACTGCCGGAACGCGGCCTCGAAGTCCCGGCGGATCAAGGCGCGCACCTGGGAAGCTTTCTTATAATAGGCCTCATAATAGCCGGCGGATAAGGCATACGTTCCCAGCATGATGCGCCGCCGCACTTCGGCCCCGAATCCCTGGGCCCGGGTCTGGGCGTAAACTTCCAGCAAATTCTTGCCGTCGGCCCGTAAGCCGTACTTCACTCCGTCGTAACGGGCCAGGTTGGAGGAGGCCTCGGCCACCGCCAGGACGTAGTAGGTGGCCACCGCGTACTCCGTGTGGGGCAGGCTGACCTCGATGAGTTCGGCCCCCAGACCGGTCAGGGTTTGCAAGGCCTCCTTAACCGCGGCCGCCACCTCCGGGTCCAGCCCCGCCCCGAAAAATTCCCGGGGAACCCCGATTTTCATGCCCTTGATTTCCCGGCCCAGCCTCTCCTGGTAATCCGGCGCCGGGACCGGCGCCGAGGTGGAGTCCTTGGGGTCGTGCCCGGCAATGGCCTGGAGCAGGATGGCCGCATCCCGCACTTCTTTGGTGAGGGGGCCGATCTGGTCCAGGGAGGAGGCGTAGGCCACCAGCCCGTACCGGGAGACCCGGCCATAGGTGGGTTTTAAGCCCACCACCCCGCACAGGGAGGCGGGCTGCCGGATAGAGCCGCCGGTGTCGGACCCGAGCGACGCGATGCACAGGTCCGCGGCCACCGCCGCGGCCGACCCCCCGGAGGAACCGCCGGGAATATAATCCCGGTTCCAGGGATTGCGGGAGGGGCCGAAGGCCGAGTTTTCCGTGCTTGATCCCATGGCGAACTCATCCATGTTGACCTTGCCGAGAAACACCGCCCCGGCCTGGCGCAGCCGGGCGCAGACGGCGGCGTCATAGGGGGGGATGAAGTTCGCCAGGATGCGGGAACCGCACGTGGTTCTCAAGCCCCGGGTGACCATGACGTCTTTGAGGGCCAGGGGGATTCCCGTCAGCGGCGTGGCCTCACCCCGGGCCAGCATGGCCTCGGCCTCCTGGGCCATGGCCCGGGCCCCGGCTTCGTCCACAGTGATATAGGTGTTGAGCTCGCCGTCCCGTTCCTTGATGCGGGTGAGCATCGCCTCGGTCACCTCCACCGCCGACACCTCGCCCCGGGCCAAGCGCGCCGCCAACCGGCTGATGCTCAGACTGTGAAAACCTTCCCGCATCCCCTGACCTCTTTTATATCGTTTTTGGTTTTTAGTTTTTGGTTTTTGGTTAAGATATATCGAAAATTGCCATAATTTAGTTAGGCGGACAATGCCCGCCCTCCATATTGGCTGTATAAAGGTCGCGTCATTCAAAAAACCTTATATTTTTCACCAAAAACTAAAAACCAAAAACTAAAAACCGTTTTTAAATGATCCGGGGCACCACAAAGGCGCCCTCTTCCCGGGCCGGGGCATTGCTGAGGGCGGCATCCCGGTCAAGCCCTTCTCTGACCGCATCCTCCCTAAAGACGTTGAAAACCGGGATCACGTGGGCCAGAGGTTCCACCCCGGCGGTGTCCAGTTCCTGCAACTTCGAAACATAGGCCAAAATGTCATTGAGTTGCCGGGTGAACAGTTCAATTTCTTCGGGCGCCAGAGATAACCGGGCCAGATTAGCCACGTGGAGCACTTCGTCTCGGGTCAAGGCCATGGACTTCTCCTTGCTGTCGCCGGGCCAGGGCGCCGCCAAGCCTCAGCGATTTTTTTTCAAGCCTTATTATATACCGCAAGGACGAGCTGAGAACCAAGAGAAATCCGCCTGCCGGGATAATCTCCCGTCAGGGAGAAACTGGGCGCCGGCACTTCTGGGGCGGGGTTGCCCGGTTTGCCCCTCTTGCCCGTAATCAATCTGGCCGGGACGGTCCGACGCCCCCCCCCGGAAAATGGAAAATCCGGGCCTCCCTTACCGGATTTTCGGCTGAGCGCCCCCAAAACCATTCCTGACCTTAACAAAACTCCTCTCAAGGCAATTCTTATGGTAAATGAAATAGTTACTCGCGTAGGCCGGAAATTTTGGTATTATGGTGGAAAAACCATTGCCGAATAGATATAGTTAAGCATAATCTTAATATTTTGGGAGACCTATCCAGGGGGCCGCGGGCCGCTCTTTTAGAGATTTTAAGCACTGTCCGATGAGGAAATGCATGCGGTTGTTCGGCCCCCAACCAACCCTCTCCCCCCGAAGCGGGGGGAGAGGGAGTAGAAAATGCCGCCGGGTTTAGTAACCATAAGGCGTTAAATCGGTTCCACTTTTTCCCCTCTCCCCCAATGGGGGTGTCAGGGTGAGGGGAAGTGATCTTCTCGGGACAAAAAGTGCATTAGCGAATTTATGAATTGTTGGACGACGAAAAAGCTGACAAGGAGATAACCGCCATCCCGGACCACCGCCTCTTGAAGGAGACTGCCCGCCAGGTTCGCCTTGACATCGTGGAAATGTTGTTCCGGGCCAGTTCCGGCCACCTGGGCGGCTCGCTGTCGGCCGCCGATATCCTGGTGGCGCTCTTTTTCGGCGAGATGCGCGCGCACGCCGGCGACCCCTGCTGGATCGACCGGGACCGGTTCATCCTGTCCAAGGGTCACGGGGCCCCGGCCTATTACGCCGTCCTGGTCCGTCTGGGCTATTTCCCCCGGGAAGAGCTTTTGACCCTGCGCCAGTTCGGCAGCATCCTTCAAGGTCATCCCGACTCCGGCTGCACCCCGGGAGTGGAGATCCCCACCGGTTCCTTGGGACAAGGCCTATCCATCGCCAACGGCCTGGCGTTGGCGGCCCGCCTGAACGGGCACGCCAGCCGGATCTACGCCCTGTTGGGCGACGGCGAAGTGCAGGAGGGCCAGATATGGGAAGCGGCCATGACTGCCGCCCACTACGGCCTGGACAACCTGGTGGGCATCCTGGATAGGAACCGCTTGCAGATTGACGGCCACACCGCTGAGGTCATGAGCATCGAACCCCTCGCCGACAAGTGGAAGGCCTTCGGCTGGCACACCCTGGAGGTGGATGGCCACGACATCCCGCAGCTCCTGGCGGCCTTTACGGCCTGCAAGGAGGTCAAGGGGCGGCCCAGCATGATCATCGCCCATACCGTCAAAGGCAAGGGCGTGTCCATCTTCGAGGGCCAGAAGAAATATCACGGCACCGCCCCGAACCCGGAAGAATATCAGCAGGCCGTGAAGGAGTTGGGGGGATAATTACTCGTCTTCGGTATAGGATTTCATAAATACGCTCACGTCATATATCGCCCCCCTCACCCCAACCCTCTCCCCCCGAAGCGGGGGGAGAGGGGGTAGGTAAGGTCGCCGGGTTTTTTATGATGACAGAGCATCAAACCGGTCCCATCTTTTCCCCTCTCCCCCGATGGGGGAGAGGGTCAGGGTGAGGGGGAAGTGATCTTCACGGAGTTAAGAAATAGGTTATCGTATTTAGGAACCGCTGCACTAAGTGCGTCGTTGCGTCTTTGCGTGAGATATTCCACCCGCCAAGACGCCAAAATATATTGAGTTGAGGCAAGACTTGTCCGCCAAAGAGAGCACCCGAGTCGAATACGGCAAAACCCTGGCGCAGCTGGGGGCCGAAAACCCCCAGATCGTGGTGCTGGACGCGGACCTGTCCGGCTCCACCCAGACCCACCATTTCGCCAAGATTTTTAAAGACCGATTTTTTAACGTGGGCATCGCCGAGCAGGACCTGATGGGCACCGCCGCGGGCCTGGCCCTGGGGGGGAAAATTCCCTTTGCCAGCACCTTCGCCATGTTCGCCACCGGCCGCGCCTGGGAACAGATCCGCCAGACCATTGCTTACGGCAACCTCAACGTCAAGATCGTCGCCTCCCACGGCGGGGTGACGGTGGGGGAAGACGGCGGCTCCCACCAGGCCGTGGAAGACCTGGCCCTGATGCGCATTTTGCCCAATATGGTGGTGCTGGCGCCGGCCGATGGCCCCGAAACCCGGGCCATGACCCGCTGGGCCGCGGCCTATCACGGCCCGGTTTACATGCGCACCGGGCGCCTGGCGGTGCCGGTGATTTACGGCAACGGCTATGTTTTTGAGTTGGGAAGGGGTTCCCTCTTGCGGGAGGGCGGCGACGTCACCCTGATGGGGATCGGGATCATGGTCCAGGCCTGTCTGGACGCCGCGGCCGGGCTGGCCCAAGAGGGCATTGAGGCCCGGGTCGCGAGCCTTGGCTGCCTCAAACCCCTGGACTGGGAGCTGGTGGTGGATTCCGCCCAACGCACCGGGGCCGTGGTCACCGCCGAAGAGCACATGGTCACCGGCGGCCTGGGCAGCGCGGTGAGCGAAATCCTCGGCGAGCATTGCCCGACGCCCTTACAGCGCATCGGACTCCGGGACACGTTCGGCATGTCCGGGAAGCCCGAAGATCTCTTGAAACATTACGGCCTGACCGCTGACGATATCAAGCAGGCGGCTTATACGGTCATGGCCCGGAAAGCCAGCCACCTGGCCTCGCCGGTCATGGATCGCCAAGCCCCCAGTCTGGCAGGGAGGTAAAGTTAGACCCGTGAATCGACCCAAAGTTTTGAGAACCCCAGGCCTCGGATGGTTCAGGTTATCCCGGCGAGCGGGATTGATCCTTGCGGCCCTGGGTCTGGCGGCGTATTTCCTGCTGCCGGCCTGGGCCGCCCCCCCCGCCTCCAACTACGACTCCCTGCGCCTTTACACCGAGGCCCTCTTCGAGGTCTCCCATAAATATGTCTGGCCCAAGGAGGAAGAGGACTTGATCTACGGCTCCCTCAGGGGGATGATGAACTCCCTGGACCCGGACTCCTCCTTTCTCACGGCCAAGGAATATCAGGACTATCTCCTCGGACCACCGCGCCCCTCGGCCGAAGCCGGAGTGGATTTGATCGTCAAAGACGGCCTCCTCACCGCAGCCAGCGTCATTGATGGCGGCGCCGCCGCCCGGGCCGGTCTGAAGCCCGGCGACCACATTATCAAGATTAACGGGCAGATGGTGCGCAACCTCACCACCCAGGAGGCCACCCGGCGCTCCCAGGGCGCCCCCAACACCGCCGTTAAGTTGCAGGTGATCCGTAACGGCGAGGTCAAACCCCTGGATCTGACCATCACCCTGGAACCCCTGGGGCTGAGCACCGTCACCACCGGGTACCTGGACAACGCCGTCGCTTATATCCGCATCCGTTATTTTAACAACGAAACTCCGGGGGAGTTGGACTCGGCGTTGAACAATATCAAACAGCATAAACCGCCGGTCAAGGGCATTATCCTGGACCTGCGCAACAACGCCCGGGGCTCCATGGAGGAGGCGGTGCGCAGCGCCTCCCTGTTCCTGGGGAATCAGCAGATCTTGACCGCCAAAGGTCGTTCTACCAAAACCGAACAATCCTTCACGGGCAAAGACCGGGACCTGATTTTCAAAACGTTGCCCCCCATGGTGGTGCTGGTGGACCAGGGAACCGCCCGGGCGGCGGAGATCATAGCCGCAGCCCTCCGGGATCAGGGCCGCGCCACGTTGCTGGGTGTCAAAACCCTGGGCCTGTGCGGCCTCACGAAAGCGTTCCCCCTGGAGGATGGCTCCGCCCTCATGATGACCGTGGCCCAGTGTTATAGCCCCAAGGGAGATAAGATTCCGGGCAAGGGCCTGGAACCCGAGGTTCCGGGGCAAAAGCCCCAGGCCGGTACAGAGCCGGAGAAGGCGCCGGCCCAGGTGAAATCCCCGGAGCAGGACCCCTGGGTGCAGCAGGCGAAGGACGTGTTGACCTCCGGCAAACCGAAGCCGGCGCCCCAAACCGGCCCGGCTTCTTAAACAATCCTATCAAGCGGGCCGGCCGGCAACCGGGACGCCTGGTCCCCTGGCCGGGCCGGGCCCGCGCATCAAGGTGATAAAGGCAGATGATGGCACGGAAATCGTGGCTTTGGGGTGGCGTGGCCCTGGTCTTGGGCCTGGCTCTCGGCTGGGGTCTCGCCGGACCCGTGGCGGTCTTTGGCCAAAACCCGGTTCTCCCGGGGGTTGCCAGGAGTCTGCAACCCTCGCTCTCCCCTTCTCCGGTCAGCGACGCCAAGCTGAAAGTGTTCGCCCAGGCTCTGGCCCTCATTGAGGAGCAGTATGCCGAGTCCAAAACTACCAAAGATCTGGTCTACGGCGCCATCCAGGGCACCTTGGGGACCCTGGATCCCCATTCAGCGTTCATGACCCCGGAAGAGTTCCGGGAATTGCAGATCGAAACCAAGGGGCAGTTCAGCGGGATCGGCATCGAAATTGCCTTGAAGGACCGCGTCTTGACCGTGGTATCCCCCATAGAAGGCACCCCGGCCTATCAGGCCGGGATGAAGCCCGGCGACCAGATCCTCAAGATCAACGGCAACCCCACGAAAAACACCACCCTCATGGAAGCCGTGAAGATGATCCGGGGGCCCAAAGGCAGCAAGGTCACCATCACCATTAACCGGGAGGGCTTCCAACAGCCTAAAGATATCGTCATCACCCGGGAAATCATTCCCATCCGCAGCGTCAAAGCTCGCATCCTGGACGACGGCATCGGTTACGTCCGGGTCACCCATTTTCAGGATAAAACCGAAAACGATCTCCAGGGCTACCTCAAGAAGATGAAGCAGCGCCTGGTGCCCTTCAAGGGGTTGATCCTGGACCTGCGCAACGATCCCGGCGGGTTATTGGAGCAGGCGGTGCGGGTCTCCGACGAATTTTTGAAATCCGGCCTGATCGTTTACACCGAAGGCCGCAACCGCAACCAGAACATGCGGTTTTTCGCCCGGGCCGGCCAGGAAGACAAGGTAACCAACGTTCCCATGGTGGTCATCATCAATGAGGGCAGCGCCTCGGCCTCCGAGATTGTCGCCGGGGCCCTCAAAGACCAGAAGAGGGCTCTGATTGTGGGCGTCAAAAGCTTCGGCAAAGGCTCGGTCCAGACCATCATTCCCCTGGAGGACGGGTCGGCCCTGCGTCTGACCACCGCCCTGTACTTTACCCCCAGCGGCGTCACCATTAACGAAAAGGGTATCAACCCCGACGTGGTGGTGGCAGACAAGCCGCTCGCCGCCGATAAGTCGCTGCAGAAACTGCGGGACGAACTCCTCTCCCAACACATGCGGGGGGAGGGTCTGACCGATAAGCCCTGGAACCAGCCCATCACCCCGGAGGAACTGGATAAAGATCCTCAGTTAAAGAAAGCCGTCGAGTTGCTCCGCAATTGGCCCCCAAAAAATCTGGCCCAGCAGCCTTAGAAGCCGTTTTTGGTTTTTTAGTTTTTAGTTTTTGGTTTTTGGTTAAAAATACACCTCCGACTTGGGTATGGCTGTTGAGATCTGTTTCTTTGGCTTTTTTTCGAAGGTTCTGATGATGCTGTTCTACATTTTATTTTAAACTTGTAGAATAGATCAGTCCTTTGACGTTGAATGCAACTAGTTGATAACAACGTTAAACCCGTCAACCCTAAACAGCCTGTTTGCTCGGTGGAGTCCCTTGCTTTTCAACGAAAAACGAAAAACGAAAAACGAAAAACCATCATTGGTTCCGGTCGAGCAACCCCTGGTGGCCATCATCGGCCGGGCCAACGTGGGGAAGTCAACCCTCTTCAACCGCCTCACCCGCTCCTCCCAGGCCCTGGTGGCCAATATCCCCGGGGTCACCCGGGACCGTCATTACGCCAGCCTCACCTGGGATGACCGCGCCGTCTTGCTGGTAGATACCGGCGGTCTGGTGGGCGGCGAAGAAGATCTGTCCGGCATGGTGCGGCAACAGGCCGAAATCGCGGTGGATGAGGCCGACGCCGTCCTCCTGGTGGTGGACGGCCGCCAGGGCCCCCAGGCCGGCGACGCCGAGGTGGTGGACTACCTCCGGCGCACCGCCAAGCCCGTCCTCCTGGTGGTAAACAAGATCGACCACCCCGGACAGGAAGTCCATGTGCCGGAGTTCTACCGGTTCGGCCTGGCAAACCTCTACCCCGTATCGGCCACCCACGGCCTGGGCCTTTCGGGGTTGCTGGAAGCCCTGGGGCAGGTTCTGCCTTTGCCCCGGGAACTCCCCACCCCGGTCCCGGGGATCCGGGTGGCCATCATCGGCCGGCCCAACGTGGGGAAATCCTCCCTGATCAACCATTTTCTGGGAGAAGAGCGCCTCCTGGTGAGCCCCCTTCCCGGCACCACCCGGGACGCCATTGACACGCCTTTTCGCTGGGAAGGAGTGGACTTCGTCCTGGTGGACACCGCGGGCCTGCGGCGCCCCAGCCACGTGGAACGCGGCCTGGAACGCCAGATGGTCCTCAAGACCATCAAGGCCCTGGCCCGGGCCGAAGTGGCGGTGCTCATGCTGGACGCGGCCGAAGGCCTCACCGGCCAGGACCTGCGCATTATCGGGCTCATTGAGGACCAGGGCAAGGGCTGCCTGGTGCTGGTGAACAAGTGGGACCTGGTGCGTCATGACCCGAAGGAGGCCAAGACTCTCCTGGACAAGGCGACCTCGGGCCTGGAGTTCATGGCCTACGCCCCGGTGCTGCCCGTGTCGGTCGTCACCGGCTACAACCTGAGGCGGGTCTTTCCCCTGATTGCGGCGATGCACACCCAGAGCGGCGCCCGGGTGGGCACCGGCGAACTCAACCGGCTCCTCAAGGCGATCACCGAACGGACGCCCCCGCCCCGCTACCGGGACCGCCCCGTCAAGTTCTTTTACCTCACCCAACCCGAGATTCACCCTCCCACCTTCGTGGCCTTCGTCAACCAGCCCGATGGGGTCCCGGACCACTACCGCCGCTTTTTGGTAAAGCAGCTGCGGGAGAAGCTGGGTCTCTCTTACGCCCCGCTGCGCTTGATCCTTAAAAGCCGCCAGCGCCGGGAGCGCGGACCGAAATAATCCCGGGTTGCCCTCAAAAAGCTCTTTTCCTAGTGGTTGATTGCATTATACCGTGTTCGTTTTGTAGGGGCGGGTTTGAAACCAGCCCCTACGAGAGATATCAATAGGTTATCTGGATGGTTTGTTTCATTTCAAAGGGAACACGGTATTAATCTAACGCATATTTAAAGATGGGGGGAAATTCCCCCCCTTTCTAAAGGGGGGTAGGAGGGATTAAATAAGCGCTTGATAATCCCCCTAAATCCAATACGGTTCACTTAAGGTTTGGCTATTTCGATGGGTTGCTGGGGCAAGGATGCCCCCCCTCACCCCAGCCCTCTCCCCCAATGGGGAAAGGGGTCAGGGTGAGGGGGAAGTGATCTTCACGGAGTTAAGAAATACGTTACCGTAGTTATGAACCACTGTGCTAAGCACTAGGGTGACTTGGGTTTCTGCTCAGGTTTGACCGGCTTTTGGGGTTCTGGACAGTCGATGGTGGCCTGGCACGTGGTCTGCCCCGGGGCCTGGATGGGGGGGCATTCGATCTTGACCTGGCATACTGCGGCGCCCGGGGTCGCCGGGCACAATTGCTGTCCCTGGACCGGTTTCGCTTCCGCTTTGCCTTTGACCTGGGGTTCGGTGGCGTGGCCCACGGTCACCATAGCCAGGAAAAGCGCCGCGGCGGCCACTCCCATAGAGGCTCCCAGCCAAGTAGTTACCCATTTCCGCATATTCTGCATCATTTTTCTCCCTCTCGGGGCTTCTGGCGACGCGCCCCGATCATGCGCGGCATCCGCAAACATTCCTAAGGCTGGACCAACTGGAAATTGCTGAAGGCCACGGCATTACTCCCTTCCGGTCCCGAAGCTACCTTAAACCCGATGAGGGCGCCACCCTGGGGCGGCTGGCCGGATAAGCTGATGACTTCCTTGCCGTTAATCAAAACTGTGGCTTTATTGGCTTTGGTCACCACCTTGACCTGGTTCTCCACGCCCTCGCCTTTCTTGATGGCGTCGGACTCGCGCCAGGCCACGGGCAACAGGTAACGACCGGCTATATAACGTTGGACCGCAAACCAGCCATCGGAGTTAATCAAGACGGCATAATATTCGTTGTAGTCTTTGGCCCAAAAGACCAGGCCGCTGCCCCAGGTGGGGGCCGGAGCCTTGACAAAGGTCATGGCGAAACTGCCCTCCGCGTCGTTGGGAAAAACGTTGCCCTGATTCAGGACGGTCTGGGAGGTGTTCACCTCGGGAGTGATGAGGAGCTTCCCGGCCTTGGCGTCCATGATGGGTCCGGGAGCGCCCCAGGAGGGATCCAGGGAGGTAAATTTGTCCTCAAAAAGCACCTTGCCGGCCAGACTGGCGGTCACCGCCAGCACTAGCACCGCCATAGCCATCATCAGAGCTGCCACTTTCGACTTCATAACGAGAGTCTCCTTTGGGAAGAACATGGTTTCTTATTGGTTAAAGGTAAGGAGATGCGAGGGCTTGTCAACCGAGGGGAGACGCGGGATCAACCGCATAATTGACTGAATGAGACTATGAGCAAAAACCCAAACCCTTTCCCGGATTGGCAGGGGATCACGGAGTTGATTTCAGGAAGGCAAAGCCGGGGACCGCTTATTTTACCACCCGCAACGCCGGTCGGCTGCCCGGGGTAAGTTCCTGGCTGTTCATCTTGCCTTGTTTCAAGGCATTTTTGACTCGGACGCCGTTAATTAAAAAGTAGGCAATCACCGCCCGCTCCCAGGCGGGGCCGGGTTCAAACTTCTCCATGCGCGTTTTGAAATGATGCAGCAGGGCAGTGAGGTCGGTTTCTTCGTAAGCCAGTACCCGGTCGGCAATATGTTCAATGGTTTCCGCGATCATTAAAGATATTCCCTTTGTTTTCCGATTATATACTGTTTTTGTCCTTATGTCTGCTTGTATCTTTGTATATCGCCAAAATAAAGTCAAGGAAAAAACCTAACAGCCCCCAAATTCTTCTAACTTGCTGATAATCATCGATAAACTGTCTGCCTCGGCGGTGAGGATCGCCTCTCCCTGGGCCGCGGTGGCCGGGGCCGGGTTGCCCCACACCCCCCCGGGCCAGTAGCGCCTTTTATCCCGGACCAGCACGTATTTGGGAAACCGGGGCCATTCCTCCGGGGCGGCGCCCCGGACCAGGTCCGGGTAGGCCGCCATCATGATGGCCGTCTCCACCTCCCCGGCATGGGAGTCACCCCGGGTCTGGACCAGATCCGGTTGGTCGCCCAAAACCTCCCGGAGCACCTCCAGCAGGTTGACCACCGCGATCCTGGCCTCGGGCAGCTCCGCCAGCAGTAGTTCGCCGGCCTCGACGATGGCGCTGATGTGGGTGCCGCCGGCGTGGCCGCTGACGAACACCAGGTTGTGCCAGCCCTGGCGGCAAAATTCCCGGCCCACCGAAAGGAGCATGGCTCGGAAGGCGTCCCCGGAGATGCTCACCGTGCCCGGGTGCTCCCGGGTGGAGCGGCACATGCCGTAAAACAGGGGCGGCGCCACCACCACGGGGCGGAGCTTGGCCACCCGCCGGGCCACCTCCAGGGCGTGAAAGGTGTCCGTGCCCAGGGGCAGATGCGGCCCGTGCTCCTCCAGCGACCCCAGGGGCAGGATCACCGTCTGGGTCTGCTGCCGCAGGGCCTCGAGACCCGGCATGGTCAAGTCTTCCCATAGAGCCATAAGCAGGCGCTCTCCTTCCCGGAGATAACCAAACGCATCATCCCCGGAATTCTCGGGTCCGACCCGTTCCTCGCCGCGCCGGTTATTCGATGCTAACATGTTCTGGGCCGAAACGGCTGCTAAAATCGGGACAAGTTTCGAATTTTCTCAATTGCTTAAATGGGCCAACCTCTCGTTCCGAATCCATTTTTACGGCGCCGCCAAAAAAACTTTTCCCCTCACGGGAAAAACCCCTTGACTATGTTTTCCGGCATGGGGTATAAAAGGCGAGGTTGTACCAAAAAGCACAAGGAGTCGGGCGTTGGAAATTCCTCAGGCCTTGAGCGATTTCTGGTTTGTCCTCGTCTTCCTGGTGGCGGCGGGTCTGTTCGCCACGGGTCCCCTGATCATTGCCAAGCTGATTGCCCCGCGGAGCTTCGGCGCCGCCCGGAGCGCCACTTACGAATGCGGCATGCCCACCATCGGCAGCGCCTGGATTCAGGTGTCAGTGATCTACTATCTCTTTGCCTTGTTGTTCCTGGCCTTCGACGTGGATGTGCTCTTTCTCCTCCCGGTGCTGTTGGCCTATAACAAAGGCTATGTCTGGCGGGACTTCATCGAAATAACCATCTTCATCGGCATTCTGTCCCTGGTAATCGTTTATGCCTGGCGCAGAGGAGTGTTCAGTTGGAAACGAAAACCGGCGAACCCCTAATCCATCTGGGTGTCCTGGAAGAGGCCCTCAACCTGGCCCGGGCCAATTCCCTGTGGCCCCTGACCTTCGGCCTGGCCTGCTGCGCCATTGAAATGATGGCCGCGGGCGCCTCCCGGTTCGATCTGGACCGCTTCGGGGCCGGGGTCTTCCGCCCCTCCCCCCGGCAGTGCGACCTGATGATCGTGGCCGGCACCATCTCCGTAAAAATGGCCCCCGCGGTGGTCCGGCTCTATGAGCAGATGCCCGCCCCCAAGTGGGTCATGGCTATGGGTAACTGCGCCATTTCCGGCGGCCCCTTTTATTACCCCACCCAGTACGCCATCGTACCCGGCGCCGACCTCATCATCCCCGTGGACGTCTATGTTCCCGGTTGCCCGCCCCGGCCGGAGACTTTAATCGAAGGCATCCTCCTGCTGGAAGAGAAAATCACCAAACGGGGCCGTCTCAGGAAGTTCAGAGATGCTTAAGGATAATCTGACCACAGCGCTGGCCCCCTTGAACCTCGAAAAGGTGGCCGAGGGCGACTACGCCAAGACCGGATACCACCTGGAGGTGGCAGCCCAACCGGCGCAGATGCCGGACGTGGCCCAGACCATGCTGGCCGCCGGCTGTTTCCTGGAATCCTTCACCGCGGTGGACCTGAGGGAGACTTTCGACCTGGTGTATCACTTCGCCAGTTTCGACGAACTGTGCCGCACTGCGGTGCACGTGCCCCTCGGCAAGAAGAAGGGCATGCCCACCATCTCCCACATTTATCCGGGGGCTGACTGGTATGAACGGGAGGTCTTTGACCTGTTCGGCATCCATTTCTTCAATCACCCCGATCTGAAGCGGCTCTTGCTGCCGGAAGATGCCGATTTCCATCCCTTACTGAAAGATTTCGGAGCGTCCCAGGGCAATGATTGAGCTATTAGGAATCGAAGAAAAGACCTATACCCTGAACCTGGGTCCGCAACATCCCAGCACCCACGGGGTCCTGCGGGTGATCTTGGAGATGGACGGGGAGTTCATCATCAAGGCGGAGCCGGTCATCGGGTACGGCCACCGGGGCCACGAGCACATGGCGGAGAATCGCAACTATATGCAATTCCTGCCGAACCTGGGCCGGCTGGATTACCTGCACGCCCTGGCCTACAACCAGTGCTACTGCATGGCGGTGGAGAAGCTCCTGGATATCACCGTGCCGGAGCGGGCCGAGTTCATCCGGGTGATGACCAGCGAACTCAACCGCATCACCTCCCACCTGCTGTGGTTCGGCGCCTACCTCATGGACCTGGGGGCCTTCACCCCCTTCCTCTACTGCTTCGACGACCGGGAACATGTTCTGGACCTCCTGGACCGGATCACCGGGTCCCGCCTGACCTATTGCTACTACCGGTTCGGCGGCGTGCCCACCGATATCGACGACGACTTCCTCGCCGGATGCCGGGCCTTCGTCAGCCGGCTGCGGAGCCGCTGGAACGACTACCACAACCTGGTGACCAAGAACGTCATCTTCATCCACCGGACCAGGGACGTGGGCATCATCACCCGGGACCAGTGCGTCAAGTACGGGATCACCGGCCCCAACCTCAGGGGCAGCGGCATCCCCTACGATATCCGCAAAAGCGAACCCTATTCCGCGTATCCCTGGTTTGATTTTGAGATCCCCGTGGGGACCAAGGGCGACATCTACGACCGCTACGTGGTGCGGCTGGCGGAGATGGAGCAGAGCCTGCGCATCATCGAGCAGGCCTGCAACAAGATCCCCGACGGCCCCATCATGGCGGAAAAGGTGCCCAAACGCATCAAGCCGCCCGAGGGCGAGGTCTACCAGGCCGTGGAAACCGCCCGGGGTTCATTTGGCATGTACATCGTCAGTCAGGGAGACGTGAAACCCTACCGGATCAAACTCCGGACCCCGTCTTTTGCCAATATGAGCTTCTTCCCGGAAATGGCCGTGGACACCCTGGTGGCCGACCTGGTGGCCAACCTGGGCTCCATTGACGTGGTCATCCCGGAAATTGACCGCTAAGTACTTCTACGAGCGCAAACTATGGAACTTGTGGCGCAATTCTTGGGTAGTGCGGGGGCCCGGATGGTCGTGGGCCTGATCGGGGTCATCGCCCTGGTCTCGGTGAACGCCTTGTTTCTCATCTGGATGGAGCGGAAAGTGGCGGCCCACATGCAGCTCCGCCCCGGTCCCATGGAAGTGGGCCCGCACGGCGCCATCCAGACCGTGGCCGATGCTATTAAGCTCATGGGCAAAGAGCTCATCACCCCGGAAAAAGTGGATAAGCCGGTCTTCTGGCTGGCCCCCATCGTCATCTTCCTCCCGGTGCTGCTCTCCTTCCTGGTCATCCCCTTTTCCCAAACCATGATTATCCAGGACATGAACGTCGGCATCGTTCTGATCCTGGCCTTCGCCACCCTGTCGGTGCTGGCCATCCTCATGGCCGGCTGGGCCTCCAACAACAAGTACGCCGTCTTTGGCGCCATCCGGTCCGTGGCCCAGAACGTGGCTTACGAAATCCCCCTGCTGGTCACGGTCATGAGCATCATCATCATGGTAGGGTCGTTTAAGCTCTCTGACATCGTGGCGGCCCAGGACCGCTACTGGTTCGTGCTGGTGCAGCCGGTGGCGTTCATTCTCTATCTTATCTGCGCCACCGCGGAAACCAACCGGGCGCCCTTTGACCTCCCGGAAGCGGAATCGGAACTGGTGGCCGGGTTCCACACGGAATATACCGGGATGCGGTTCGCCCTCTTCTTCCTGGCGGAATACACCAACATGTTCATCGCCGCGGCGGTGGCCACGGTGCTCTTCCTGGGCGGCTGGCACGGGCCTTTTTTCCCCGGGGTCATCTGGTTCCTCCTCAAGGTCTATGCCGTGATCTTCCTGCTCATGTGGTTCCGCTGGACCTTCCCCCGGGTGCGATTCGACCAGTTAATCACCTTCGCCTGGAAGATTTTGATTCCCCTGGCCTTTGTCAATCTGCTCATAACTGCCTTTGTGCTTAAACTTAGATGAGGTGGGCCGGTTAGCTGCCGGAATAAAGGTTGAGTAGCGATGATGAGTTATTTTAAAGAAATTGCGGTGGGTTTTTGGAGTCTGTTGGCGGGCATGGCGGTTACCATCCGCTATTTTGTCAAACCCATCGTCACCGTCCAGTACCCCCGGGAAAAGATCCAGATGTCCCCGAGGTATCGCGGGTATCCCCAGTTTATCATCGATCCCGAAACCCAGACGCACAAGTGCATCGCCTGCGACATGTGCGCCCGTATCTGCCCGTCCCAACTGATCACCGTGGAGGGGACGAAGTTCCCCGGGGAAAAACAGAAGAGAGCCACCCAATATCTCCATGAGCATCAGTATTGCAGTCTTTGCGGTCTGTGCGTCGAGGTCTGCCCCACCACGGCCCTGGATTTTTCCAAGGTGTACACCCTGGCCGGTTTTCGCCGGGAAGACTTCGTTATCGACCACCTGATCTTGCTGCAAGCGCGGCAGAAGACGGCCGGCTTGCCCATAACAAAGATTCCGACGGCGGAGGAAGTCGCTGCGGCGATTGCGGCTGAGGCTGCGGCGAAAGAGGCCAAAGAAAAAGCAGCCAAAGCGCAAGCGGAGGCGAAAAAGGCAGCCGAGGCTAACGCGGCGCCCGCCAAAGAGGACAAAGAATGAACGCTGTCAGCGCCTGGTTGACTCCCCAGACTGCGGCCACCGCGGCCTTTGTGATGGTGATCGGACTCACCATCCTGGGCGCCCTCATCGCGGTGGGAGCCAGGAACATTTTCCACAATGTCCTGGGGCTGTGTGTGTCACTGTTCGGTGTGTCCGGTATTTTTCTCTTTCTCAACAGCCCCTTCGTCGCCCTGATGGAGATTCTCATCTATGTCGGGGCCATCTGCATCGCCATCTGCTTTGCCATCATGCTGTCCGAGCCCCTGTATCTGCCCCCGCCGCCCCGCAACAAGGCCAAGGTCCTGGGAGCCGCCATCGGGTCGGCCGGCATCTTCGTCTTCCTGGGACTGTTGTTGAAGAAAACCCAGTGGACCGCGGCCCCGGAACGGAGCACCGACTGGTCCGTCACCACCATAGGCCATTACCTCCTCACCGATTACGCGTTGATCTTTGAACTAGTTTCGCTGCTGCTGCTGGTGGCCATGATAGGCGCCATCGTCATCGCCCGGGGCGGCCGCGGCAATCCTTAACTCGAGGGTTTGAGATGCTGCTGTTCAACCAATTGCAGACTTACCTCTACCTGGCCCTGGTGCTCTTTGCCATCGGCCTCTACGGGGTCCTGGCCCGGCGCTCCCTGATCGCCATCCTTATTTCCGTGGAGCTGATCCTGAACGCCGCCAGCATCAATTTCATGGCCTTCAACCGCTTCCTGGCGCCTCACCCGGCCGTCGGGCAGGTCATCACCCTGTTCATTATGGCCGTAGCCGCGGCGGAAGCCGCCATCGCCTTGAGCATTATCGTGGCCGTGTATCGGAAAATGAAATCCATCAACGTCGAACACGCCACCGAGCTTAGGGGTTGATCATGGTCTTTTCTGATCCGATTCTCTTAGGTTGTCTGCTGACGGTCTTTTTGCCGTTGTCGGCCTTCGCGCTGATTATGATTTTCACCAGGGATAATCCTAAGCTGTCTCTGGCCATCTCTTTGGTGGCCGCCACCATCCCCCTGATTATTGCCTGGACCTTTTTCTTCAAGCTGGGCGGCCGCGCCCCCATCATCTACAACTTCGACTGGATGGTCTCCGACCTCGTCAAAGTGCCGTTCGGCTTCCTGCTGGACCCCACCAGCCTGGTGATGTTCGTGATCGTAGCCACCATCAGCTGGCTGGTCCAGGTCTACTCCATCGGGTACATGGCGGGCGATCCGGGGTTCGGCCGGTATTACGCCGATCTGTCGCTGTTCGCCCTGGCCATGCTCACCCTGGTGATCAGCAGCGGCCTCCTGCAACTGTACATCGCCTGGGAGCTGGTGGGCCTGGCCTCTTATCTCCTCATCGGCTTCTGGTACGAGAAATTCTCCGCCTCGGAAGCCGGCAAAAAGGCCTTTGTGGTCACCCGCTTCGGGGATATCGGCTTCTTCATGGGCCTGGTCTTTCTGGTAATATTCTACGGCAGCCTGGACATCGCCACGGTGAATTCCGCGGCGGTGGCCAACTCCATGCCCCCCTGGCTCATTACCACCTCGGGCCTGCTGATCTTCTGCGGCGTCATGGGTAAGAGCGCCCAGTTCCCGCTGCACGTGTGGCTCCCCGACGCCATGGAAGGTCCCACGCCGGTCTCGGCCTTGCTCCATTCCGCCACCATGGTGGCCGCCGGCGTCTTTCTCATGACCCGAATCTTCCCCTTCTTTGCGGCTTCGGCCACCACGATGACCGTGATCCTGGCCATCTCCACCCTGACCTTGATTCTGTCTTCCACCATTGCCTTGGCGGCCACGGACATCAAGCAGGTCTGGGCCTATTCCACCGTCAGCCAGCTGGGCTTCATGGCCATGGGGCTGGCCGCGGCGGCCCTGGCCTCCGGCACCCTGTTCGCCGGCTACTACCACTTGACCACCCATGCGGCCTTCAAGGCCCTTTTGTTCCTGTGCTCCGGGGTCTTCATCCACCATTTCGGCACCAACGACTTCTTTACCATGGCTACCCAGGGAGGGCGCAAGCTGGTCATTCCCATGGCCTGCATCACCATTGCCGCTCTGGCCCTGGCCGGGATCTTCCCCTTCGCCGGCTTCTTCAGCAAGGAGCTGATTTTGACGGCCCTGGCCCATCTGGACAACAAGCTCTGGCTGGTCCTGGGCCTCTTCGGGGCCTTCCTGACGGCGTATTACTCCTTCCGGGTGATTTTTGTCATGCTCTTCCCCAAGTCACCCGAGGCCTACAGTAAGGTCCCCGGCCATATCGCCCATGTCGAGGACGAGGCACACGGGCATGGCGCCCACGGGCATGCTGATGACGCCCACGGCCACGGCCACGACGAGCACCACGGCGTGCCCTGGGTCATGATCTTTCCCCTGCTCGTGCTGGCGAGCTTCACCCTGATCCTCGGTTTCTGCCAGGACTATCTGGAAAAATTGCTGTTGGGTGCATCCCATCCCCATGCGATGAACTATTTCCTCCTGGTGGCCGCCGTGGGGTGCGCCCTGAGCGGTATCGCCCTGGCCTGGCTCGATTGGGGACGCAAGGACGCCAAATGCGTCGGCTTCATCAGCAGGTTTCCGGCCCTGCAAACTTTTTTCATCCAGAAATGGTACATGGACCACTTCTGGCGCTGGTTCCTGAATCGCTTCATCTATGGCATCTTTTCCAAGTGGTTCACGTACAACGACCGGCGGGTGGTGGATGGCGGCGTCGACGCGGTGGCCTTCTCCACCGTCGGCAGCGGCCGGCTCCTGTCCTTTATTCAAACCGCGTTCTTACAATACAACCTGCTGTTTATGGTAGTGGTCCTGGCTGGCGTCGGGATCTATCTCATGATGGGTCGCTGATATGACCGAACATGCTGCTTCTTTTCCGTATCTGAGCTGTATGCTCCTGTCCCCGTTCGTGGGTCTGCTCGTCCTCCTGTGCCTGAAGAATGAGCAGAAGTTCCTCATCCGGGCGGTGTCCGTGGTGGCGTCTGGCATCTCCCTGGCCTTGTCCATCTTCACCTTTGTGGCCTATGACAAGGGCCTGGGAGGCCTGCAGTTCGTGGAGAAGTACGAGTGGGTGCAGACCTTCGGCATCACCTACTTTGTGGGCGTCGAAGGCCTGAACGCCCCCATGCTGCTTCTCACCGGCATCGTCATCTTCACCGGCTGTCTCACCATGTGGGAGTTGGAAGACCGCACCAAGGAATACTTTATCTGGATGATGGCTCTGGTGACCGGGGTCTTCGGCGTGTTCATGTCCTACGACATGTTCTTCTTCTTCCTGTTTTATGAGATCGCCGTGGTGCCCATGTACATCCTCATCCTGGTCTGGGGCTCCACCCGCAAAGAATACGCCGCCATGAAGCTCACCTTGTACCTCATGGCCGGCAGCGGTCTCATCATCCCCGGCATCCTGCTCCTCTATGCCAGCTCCGGGCTCAACACCTTCAACATGCTCCTGCTCCACGGGGCCAACTTCAGCCCCTGGGTTCAGAAGGTCGCCTTCATCCTCCTGTTCTTCGGGTTCGGGGTGCTGGCCGCGGTCTGGCCGCTCCACACTTGGTCGCCCGTCGGCCACGTGGCGGCGCCTACCGCGGTATCCATGCTCCACGCCG
The DNA here is from genome assembly GCA_016875015.1 of Deltaproteobacteria bacterium. Taxonomy (GTDB): domain Bacteria; phylum Desulfobacterota; class Desulfobaccia; order Desulfobaccales; family 0-14-0-80-60-11; genus 0-14-0-80-60-11. Next base: position 20,167 of record VGSJ01000011.1, read on the forward strand.
GCGTGTTGATGAAGCTGGGTTCCTTCGCCATCCTCCGGGTGGGCATGTATCTGCTCCCTGAGGGCTTCCAATACTGGGCCAACCTCATGATGATCCTGGCCACCGCCGGCATCGTCTACGGGGTGTTCGTCGGCCTGGCCCAGACCGACTTGAAGTACGTCATCGGGTATTCATCGGTCTCCCACATGGGCATCGTCTGCCTGGGGCTGGCCACCGGCACCATAGACGGCCTCAACGGCGCGGTGTTCCAGATGTTCGCCCACGGCATTATGACCGCCCTCTTCTTCTCCTCGGTGGGCTACATTTATGACCGCACCCACACCCGGGATATTCATGAGCTCGGGGGCTTCTCCAAGATCATGCCCGTGGCCTCGGCCTTCTTCATCACCGCGGCCCTGTGCGGCGCCGGAGTTCCGGGGATGGCCAGCTTCTGGGCCGAACTGCTGGTCTTTGTCGCCGCCGTCCAGGTCTTTCCCGTCGCCGGCCTGCTGGCCATCGCCGCCCTGGTGTTGGGCGCCCTGTTCGCCTTGCGGGTGGTCCAGAGTACCTTCTTTAACGAACCCAACCCGAAGTTCGTGCACTTTGAGGACGTCAGCCCCTTCCTGGGGATACCCCGGATGATCCTCATCGGCACGCTGCTCTTTTTCGGGTTCTTCCCGCAAATCATGGTCAGCATGATTAAATCTTCCGTTGTACCGTTTCTCCAGGGAATGTAACCATGGACATAATGCTCTTCGGACCGGAACTCTTTTATCTGGGCATGGCCCTGGTGTTCTTCTGCCTTACCTTAAGGCGTCAGGTGCAGGTGCGGCTGGACTACCAAATTGCCCTGGCCTTGTCGGCCGTCGGCGTCCTGGTTACCGGCTTATGCCTGTTCCAGCAGGGGGATTTGTTTTTCAAGGCCTACCGGGTGGACCTGTTCAGCCAGATCTTCAAGTTCGCCCTGGCGCTGGGACTCTTCCTGGTCTTGACCATCTCCCACAACCTGGCCGCCATCGAGGAACGCTACCAGGCGGAATTCTATTTCTTCCTCACCACCACCACCATCGGCATGATGATGCTGGTGAGCTCGGTTGAGCTCCTCACCATTTACGTGGCCCTGGAGCTGTCGTCCTACTCCCTGTATATCCTGGTGCCCCTTAGGCGGGGTGACGGCATCGACGTGGAAGCGGGCATCAAGTACCTGTTTATCGGCGCGGTGTCCTCGGGCTTCATGCTCTTCGGCCTGAGCTACATCTTCGGCGCCACGGGCTCCACCTACCTGGTGGACATTCTCCCCAAGATGAATCAGCTGGTCAACAGCCCCATCGGCATCATCGGGCTGCTCCTGGCCTTGGCGGGCTTTTTCTTCAAGCTCTCCGTGTTTCCCTTCCACTTCTGGGCCCCGGACGTCTACCAGGGAGGCGCCAATCAAGTCGTCACCTTCATCGCCACCGCCTCCAAGGCCGCGGCGGTGGCCCTGCTGCTCCGTCTGGCGGTTCTGGGCCACGCCTCCGGCTATAACTTCACCATCGCCCTGGTCATCCTTTCCGTGGTCTCCATGACCCTCGGCAACCTGGTGGCCATCGTCCAGAAAGACTTCAAGCGCATGCTGGCCTACTCCTCCATCGCCCATGCCGGGGTATTCCTCATGGGCGTCCTTACCATAACCGAGGCGGGCTACATCGGCGTCATTTATTATGCCCTGGCCTACCTGGTGATGAACTTCACCGTGTTCATGGTGCTCTCGGAAGTGGCCGCCGACGGCCGGGACCTCCAGATCTCTGAGTTGGCCGGGCTCTACCGCCGCAGCCCCTTGCTGAGCATGAGCCTGATCCTGGGGATCTTCGCCCTGGCGGGCGTGCCGCCGTCCATCGGTTTCACCGGCAAGCTGCTCATTTTCACTTCCGCCATGAACGCCGGCTACTTCTGGCTGGTCGTCATCGGCGCGGTAAACGGCACCATCTGCCTCTATTACTATCTGAAAGTGCTCTATGCCGCCTACTTCATCGATGACCCGGGGCTGCCGGTCATCACGCTCAGCCTCCCCATGCGGCTGCTGAATTATGCCCTGGCGGCCATTATCATCGGCTTCGGCTTCTGCCCGGACCGCATCGTCGAACTGGCCAAAGCCGCAGCCAAAGCCGTGCTCTGATCCGCACCCCATCAACCACCGCCGCCTTCCCGCCAAGGAGGGCGGTTTTTTTTGTCAAGGGACAAGGCTTTTGGGGTTATAGCGTTTGCCATAAATTCCTTCCAGTTGGCGGTTCTTAAATCCCCCTAAATCCCCCTTTGCCAAAGGGGGACTTTAATAGTTATTCCTTATAGTTCCCCCCTTTTCTAAAGGGGGGTTAGGGGGGATTAGAATGATTCCGCTATCGGAAAATACTTTTGGCATTCGCTATAGCGTTTGCCAAAAGTTCTTTCCTATTATCCCCTCTCCCCCCAACGGGGGGGGGGTGATTGTTTCCTCCTGACAGGCTGGCGCAAAAAAAAGCGGGAGAGGTTAATCTCCCGCTTCGGGATAGGAAACTGCGGTCAAGGGCTTAGCGGGCCGTGGCCTTGGCCAGCTTTTCCCGATGGGACAGGCAATTGCGGCAGAGAGGCGTCTCCTGAATGATCTCCAGCCGGCGCGCTGCCGCACATCGAGCCAAAGTGAGCCTCCCTCCTGCTTAAAACAGACCGATGAGCATTTTTGTCCCCATAACGAAGAGCAGGAGTGCGAAGACCCGCTTGAGCCTGGCGACGGGCAGGCTGTGGGCCAGACGGACGCCCAGGGGCGCGGTGAAGACGCTGGCCGCGACGATGCCAGCCAGAGCCGGCAGATACACGTACCCCAGGCAGTAGGCCGGCAAATCTGAAACGTTCAGCCCGTTGACGATGTAGCCCACCGTCCCGGCGATGGCAATGGGGAAGCCAATCGCCGCCGAGGTCCCGATGGCGTCGTGGACCGTTACATTACACCACGCCATGAAGGGCACCGACAGCGACCCGCCGCCGATCCCCACCAGGCTGGACACCGCCCCGATGCCGTTGCCCACGGCGAACATGCCCAGCGGCCCGGGCAGACCCCGGGTCGGCTTGGGTTTCGTGTTGGTCAACATCTGAAAGGCCATGTAATAGAGGAAGACCACAAAAACGCCTTCCAGCAGGTTGGTGGACAGCCGCGCCGCCAGGCACGAACCGAGAAAGGTCCCCGTTAGGATACCCAGAACGATCCGGCGCACTACCAGCCCGCGCACCGCCCCCCGTTTGTGGTGGGCCCAAAAACTCGATATCGAGGTGAAGATGATGCTGGCCAGGGAAGTGCCCAGGGCCAGGTGCATCAGGTATTGGCTCGGCGCCCCCTGCCAGGTCAGGGTGAAAACCACCATGGGCACAATGACCAACCCCCCGCCCACCCCGAGTAAACCGGCCAGGATCCCGACCACGGCCCCCAGCCCCAAATAAATCAGCATTATGGTCAACATAGTTGATTGCTGGCGCCCTTTAGCCAGGGCCTCAAGGTCGATCGGTTCTCAAGGAGAGCGATAATCCCGGCGACTCACGTCCACGCCCTGGCAGCAAAGCTGCTGACGATATTTTGGGCTACGGGCGCGCCATGGTCAAGCAGATAGTATCCGGCGCGCCCTCTGATACCGTGTTCGTTTTGTAGGGGCGGGTTTGAAACCCGCCCCTACGAGAGATATCAATAGGTTATCTGGATGGTTTGTTTCATTTCAAAGGGAACACGGTATGATACCAAGTTGCAATCAAACGGGTACTTTTTGGCATTGTCGGGGCTGATCTAGGTGGCGGCCCTCTGGTCGGGCGGACACGCGGGTCCGCCCCTACGGGGTTGGGGGGGATTCTGGCGTTGGAAATAACTCCTTTAGCCCTAGGCCCAGGAGCAGGGCGGCCACGGGGGTGAGGTGCAGGAGCAGGCGGTCCAGGGTGGCCCGGACATAGGCGGGGAACTCCGCGGCGCTGGTGGGCGCTACGGCGTAGGCCAGGATGATGGCCACGAGGTTCCCTCCCACAAAGAGGGCCAGGAAGAGCATGGGGGAGCGCCACAGGCGCGTGCCGGCCAAGATGAGAGCCAGGACCAGGGCCGGCCAGAGGAACCCGAAGTAATAGGGATCCAAAAGCCCGGCGAGCAGGTAGGATACGGCCTTGACCATCTGGTGGGGATACAAGCCCTGGATGTGGTCGGCCCCGATTTCCATTTTTTGCTGCACGATGAAGAGCCGCCAGGGGAGGTAACCCACGATGAGCCCGGCCAGGGGGACGGACAACTGTCCCAGACGGCGGACCCAGTGCGCCGGGCGCAGCCAGGCCAGGGTCAACGCCGCGGCAAGGAGCAGGGTGGCGGCCAGAGGCGGGCCTTCGTACTTGCACCAGGCCATGCCCGAAAGAAAGCAGGCCGCCAGGGTCAGGCTGCCCCGGGGGGCGGTATCGGCCAGCCAGAGGTAGAGAAGGCCCGCGCCTGACAGGGCGAAGAAGGCCAGGGGCAGGTCGGCGTAGGCGATGTACAGGTGCACGATGAAGACGGTGCCGTTTAAGGCCAGAAACGCCGCGAGGCCCAGGGCCGAAGACCGGCTCAGGCCCAACCGGGCCGCCAGGGAGTATAGCAGACCCAAGAGCAGCGCCCCCCAGAGGGGGAAAATGACCTTGGCCAGGGAATCGTTCACCTGGCCGAGGGCGAAGTAAAGGTAGCTCAGGAGGAGGGGGGTGAGGTTGGGGTAATAGTTGTGGGCCTCAATGCAGGTCAGATCCAGACCCCGGCTGGCATAAAAGATCTTGGCCTTGCAGCCCCAGGTGGCTACGGCATCCCAGGCCCACATGGGGTAGAGCGCGGCCCGGGGCAGGGCATAGAGAAACACCATCACCACCAGCCCCAGGAAGAGCCAGTCCCAGCCGTTAAGGGCAATCCGGGGGCGAACCTGGAACGCTTGGAGCTCCTCCCGGACGGCCCGGCGGCCCCGGGGGGCCAGGAGCAGGGCCGCGGCCAGGGCCAGGGGCGGGCCTAAAATCCGTCCCAGGCTGAAGGGCGTCCCCCACCAGGTCAGGGCCAGCATCCAAAAGGTGAGGGCCAGGGCGCCGACCCCGAAGCTGAAGGCGGCGCGCTCCCAAAGAGTGAAATCCCGGGGCCGGGGGACCAGGAGGGTGAGCAGCGCATAACCCAGGAAGAAGAGAGCTCCCAGCCCCAGCAGCAGACGCAGCAACGTGATTCCCGCCTCAATCATAAAAACCCCACCGCAAGAGGTTGGCATCCACCCGGAAGGCCAGTCCCGGCCCCGGAAGATTTACCGGGTGGAAGGCGGGGGAGTGGAGGGCGGCTTGGACCCCATGCCCCAGAGGCTTTTGGGACTCCCTGATGAGGAGAAAGGCCGCGTGTTCCTGGTGCAGGGTATAAAAGAGGAAGCTGGCGGAAATATCCGGGGACAGGAGGATATGCCGACGGGGAGCCAGGTAGTAGCGGACCTCGATTTCTTTGCCGGCGGCGTAATCATCCAGGAAGACGTAGGTGGCGGACTCGGGGATGATGGCCTGCAAGGCGGCGGCCCAGCGGTACAGCGGTTCTTCCTGCCGGATGGCGGCGCCCAAACTCCCGCTGGCGGCGCGATGGGCCAGGTCCCTGGCCTCCGGCCCGAAGTGCCAGATCAACCACAAGACCTGGATCCCCCAGAGACCGAGGATCAGCCTCACCAACCAGAGTCGCCACGTTTTAGCCGGAGTCATATCCTTAAAGCAAGCCGGGCGCAAGCGGGGACACGACCGAAACCGGGCCTGAAGTTTCAACCTGGTCTCGGGTTGCCCCGGGCGCCCCCTTAAGTTTAATCCGCGAATTTAAAGCGGATGATGTGATAGATGGCGGCGATGCCGTCCCGCCAGGTGATCTTTTTCCCCGCGGCGTAGTCCCGGCCATGGTATTGGATGGGCACCTCGTAGATGCGCCAACCCTTTTTGGCGATCTTGGCGGTGAGCTCGGGCTCCACCCCGAAACGGTCGCTCTTGATCAGGACCCCCTTAAGCACTTCGGCCCTGAATACCTTGTATCCCACCTCCATGTCGGACAGATTCAGGTTGGTGAACACGTTGGACAGCGTGGTCACCGCCCGGTTGCCCATGTAGTGCCAGAAGAACAGGACCCGGTGGGGCCGGCCGCCCACCATCCGGCTGCCGTACACCACGTCGGCCACGTCCTGTTCGATGGGTTCCAGCAGAGAGGGGTAATCGGCGGGGCGGTACTCCAGGTCGGCGTCCTGGATGATGACCACGTCCCCGGTCACCTGGGCGAAACCGGTGCGCAAGGCCGCGCCTTTTCCCTGGTTGCGCTGGTGGTAAAAGGCCTTGACGTTTTCATATTGCTGGGCCAGCCGGGCCAGGATTTCCCGGGAGCCATCCGTGGAGGCGTCATCCACGGCGATGATCTCTTTGTCGTAAGGCGTCGCCTGCACCAGACGAAAGATCTCCTCCAGGGTGGCTCTCTCGTTGTAAATCGGAATGACGATACTCAGCTTCATGCGGGCTGCTCCCAAGTATTTATGATTTCATTCTATATTCTTATACCAGTATACCAGGGAAAACGTTAATCTTGCAATTTTGTAATTTTGTAAGGGGTCTTGAACAGAGGAAAAAGTGTAATGGTCGGCGGGGGTCAGCCGCCGATGCTGACCATGGACCGGGGTAGCCAGGGAGAGGCCAGAGTGGGGGCGGGGGCAACGCAGCCTTTCAAGCGGATGGCTTCCTGGAAGAGCCGGGCCAGGGCCGCGTCGGAGGCGCCCTGGCGCAGCGGCCCCTTGATATCCAGCTCCGGCGCGGCAAATAGACACGGCCGCAGCCAACCGGCCGCGGTGAGGCGCAGGCGGTTGCAGGTAGGGCAGTGATGGTCGCTGACGGAGCTGATGAAGCCCAACTCTCCCCGGAACCCCGGCAGCCTGAAAGTCCGGGCGGGGCCGGCGGTGGCCGGGGAGGTGACGGCTTCCAGGGGGCCCAGCTCCGCCAGCCGCCGGCGGATCTCGGTCATGGGCAGGAAGTGGCGGCGCCAGCGCGCCTCAGCCACCGTGGGCATGAATTCGATGAAGCGCACCTGGAAGGGGTGGTCCCGGGTCAGGCGGGCGAAATCCAGGAGTTCGTCGTCGTTTAAGTCTCTTAAGACCACGCAGTTGATCTTGACGGGGTTGAAACCCAGGGCCGCGGCCCGCTCCAGGCCGGCCATGACGTCGCCAAAGTGGTCGAAGCCGGTGAGTTCCCGGTAACGGTCCGGCCGCAGGGTGTCCAGGCTGAGGTTGAGGTGGCGCAAGCCGGTGGCCAGGAGGTCCGGGGCCAGTTCCGCCAGGCGCACGCCGTTGGTGGTGAGGCAGACCTCCTCGATCCCGGGGACCTGGTGCAGGTGGCGGATGAACGAAAGGACGCCCCGGCGCACCAGGGGCTCGCCGCCGGTGACCCGGAGCTTCTTGATGCCCACGCCCGCGGCCACCCCGGCCAGGCGCAGCATCTCTTCGTAGCGCAGGATTTCCGGGGCCGGCAGCTTTTGCCAGTCCCCCCAGGAGGTGCAGTAGAAGCAGCGGAGATTGCAGCGGTCGGTGATGGAGACCCGCAGGTAATTGATCCGGCCCGGCAAAATATTATCCACCTGATTGCCTCTACCCTAAATTATAGCGCTTAATTGTCCGGGGGGCAGGATTTTTTTGCCCGTGACCGGAGGAAGGCTAATCCACCTGAAAATCGGTGCGGTCCTGGGCCGTGCCGTAACCCGTACTGATTTTGGTGATCAACTGGTAGATGCCGGGCGCGGCGCCGGCCGGCAAGGTGAAATCGATTTCCTGGGTCCTGGTGCCGTTGTACACGCGGCTCTCGATGCTTTTGGTCCGGCCCAGGGATTTCTCCTGGTAAAAAATCTCCCGGGTGATAGCCACCGGGAGGGCCACGTGCTCCGGGGTAAGAATGGTGTAGGTGGTGGACAGCAGCAGGGTGGCGCCTCTCCGGGCCCGGTTGGGCTTGACCTCAACCTTGTCCAGGCGGAGGACGCAGCCGCCGGTGGGGCAGTACCCTTCCCGGGCGATGATATCCTCCCGGCCCATCCGGCTCTCTTCCCGGCTGGCTCCCCAGAAGCCGAAGGTGTAATCGTCCAGGACCCCGGATTGACCCTGAGGCGCCGAGATCGCGAGAAATAACCCCAACCACAAGAGCAAGCTTAGCCATACCTGGTAACGATACCGGTTTTGCGTCATAAGAGGCCTCCAGAGCCAAGGTATTACAGGGTTAATTGCCGCCGGGGAGATAGCGCCGGGCCCCGCGGTAGGAGACCCGCCAGACCTCGGCGTCCAGGCGGCTGATGAATACGCCCCGGGGGGAAGCGTGCATGAACCGGCCCCCGCCCAGGTAAATGCCGTTGTGGCACACCTCGTCTTCGAACCCCGGGGAGAGGATGCCGGCCAAATACGGACCCCGGCCCCTGGTCTGGCAGTAGCGGTTAAAAAAGACCACGTCGCCGAAGCGCAAGTCGTTGACCCCCACCGGGGCGCCGGCCTGGTACTGGTCGGCCACGGTGCGGGGCAGATGCACCCCCGTCCGCTGGTAGAGCGCCTGGATGAGACCGGAGCAGTCCACTCCCGCCGGGGTGGTCCCCCCGGAGAGGTAGGGGACGCCGGAGAACTCGCCCACGGCCCGCTCCAGGGCCACCTCCCGGGGACTCCGGGTCACCGGGGGCAGCGGGGCCACGGTCGAAGGCGGCGGGGCCCCGGCACAGCCCGCCAGCAACAGGGCGGCCCCGAAAAGGCGGCGATACTTGGCGGCCATAGCACCTCCAGCGCGGATGGGGCGGCGGGGTCAGGGACCGATGGTCCCTGACCGTGACTCTTACGGCGCTGCCTTGGCTTCGGCTTCTATCCGGGGAAACAGGGCCGGGCCTTTGGCCAGCTGGCTGCCGGGGACCAGGAGACCCCACTGCAGCACCCGGTCAAAGGGTTGATCCCACAGGGCCGTCCCCAGGCCCAGTTGCTCGCACATCTTCACGGCGCTCCGGGGCATGACCGGCCGGAGCAGCATAGCGATCCAGCGCAGTCCTTCCAGCAGGTGATACAGGACGGTATCCAGCCGGCCGGCAGCCTCCGGTTGCTTGGCCAGTTCCCAGGGAGCCGTGACCACGATGTAGCGGTTGAGAGTCCCGATTACTTCCCAAAGATGCCCCAGGGCCCGGCCAAACTCCATGGCCGGAAACAGGCGGAGGAAGTCCGCGGCCATGGCCTGAACCGAGGTGACGACTTCCCGATCCGGGGTGGCGGCCTCCCCCGGGGGGGGCGCCACGCCTTGCCGGTATTTGAACGCCATCCCCAGGCTGCGGGCGAAGAGATTGCCGAGATCATTGGCCAGGTCGGAATTGATCCGGGTGGTCAGGGCGGCTTCGCTGAAATGGGCGTCCAGCCCGAAGACCATCTCCCGGAGGAAGAAGTAGCGGACCTGGTCGATGCCGAAGCGGGCGGCTAAAACCTGGGGCTCCACCACGTTTCCCAGGCTCTTGGACATCTTGCCCGCCGCCATCTGCCAATAGCCGTGGACATTGAGGTTCGTAAAAGGCGCCACCCCCATGGCCCTCAGCATGGTGGGCCAGTAGATGGCATGGGGTTTGAGAATATCCTTGGCGATGAGGTGCTGGGCCGGCCAGAACTTTTCGTAAGTTTTACCTCCGGGGTAGCCCAAGCCTGAGAGGTAGTTGATGAGGGCGTCGAACCAGACGTAGGTGACATAGCGGTCGTCGAAGGGCAGGGTGATGCCCCAATCCATGCGGCTCTTGGGCCGGGAGATACACAGGTCCTCCAGGGGCTCCTTGAGAAAAGCCAGCATCTCGTTCTTGTAGCGCTCCGGCCGGATCCAGTCAGGGTGGGTCTGGATGTAGTCGACGAGCCAGTCCTGGTATTTGCTCATGCGGAAGAAGTAGTTTTCTTCCTTGAGATAGGTGGGGGCCGTTTTGTGGTCCGGGCAGCGGCCGTCCACCAGGTCCCGCTCCAGGTAAAAGCACTCGCAGCCGAAGCAATAGAGCCCGCCGTACTCCCCGAAGTAAATGTCCCCGGACTCGTGCACCCGCCGCAAGACCTCCTGCACCACGTGCACGTGGGCCGGGTCGGTGGTGCGGATGTAATTATCGTAGCTGATATCCAGGTCGTCCCAGGATTGCCGGAACCGGCCGCTGATTTGATCCACAAACTCTTTGACCGGGAGATTGGCGGCCGCGGCGGCTTCCAGCACCTTGTCGCCGTGCTCGTCGGTGCCGGTCTGGAAGCGCACCTCCTCCCCCAGGAGGCGGTGGCAGCGGGCCAGGGCATCGGCCACCACCGTGGTATAGGCGTGGCCGATGTGGGGCTCGGCGTTGACGTAATAGATGGGCGTGGTGAGGTAGAAAGACATGTTTTCGGTTTTCGGTCAAGAGTTTCGGTTTTGCTTTTTCTCTTCGCTTTTTACAGTCCGACTATTGTTATCGGGTGACTGCCAGGCTGGCTGAGATTCGATTCAACCACACACAAAAAACTCTGATGCTTTACAGAAAACGGAAAACCCTCATTTCCCCTCCAGGGCCTTAATCCGATCCAAAGTCTTCTGGAGCAGATGCGCGTCCGCGTCGGGGTTGGCGGTTTTCAGAAAGTGCCGGTACGCGGCCAGGGCCTCGTACTTGTTGCCCAGTTTTTCCAGGGCCTGCGCCTTGCTATAGTAGGCCCGGGCATAGTTGGGATTGAGCTCGAGCACCTCAAGGGCGTCGGCCAGGGCCGGCTGCGGTTTTTCCACGGCCAGATAGGCCAGGCTGCGGTTGTGCAGGATTTCCGGCGCCCGGGGTTGCAGTTTCAGGGCCCGGTTATAATCTTTGAGGGCCTCCGGGGCCTTTTTCATATCCAGGTAGGTGTTGCCCCGGTTGTAGTAGATCTGCCAGTCCTTGGGGGCGAATTTGGCGGCCTGGGTGTAGTCCGCCAGGGCCTTGTCGAACACCTCCTGGCGGCTGTAGGCCAGTCCCCGGTTATAGAGGGCCTCGGGGGAGTTCGGGCTCAGCTCCAGGGCCTGGTCGAAATCGCCCACCGCGTCGGCCCACAAAGACAGGTTCATTTCGGCAATGCCCCGGTTGATGTAAGCCTCCAGCAGCTTCGGGTTATTCTTCAGGGCCGCGGTGAATTTCTCCACGGCCAGGGTGGGATTGCCCTCAGTCAGGGCGGCCACGCCTTGCTCAAAGGGCTCTTTGGCGTCTGGCTCCGGCGTGGCGCTGGCGATTCCCAGCAACAGGCCCAGCGCGGCCAGGGTTAGAATAATTCCGGAAAACACTTTTCTCATCGGCTCTGATTGCTCCATTTTTCTGTAGGGTGGGCACGGCCCACCATTAATACCGTGTTCCCTTTGAAATGAAACAAACCATCCAGATAACCTATTGATATCTCTCGTAGGGGCGGGTTTCAAACCCGCCCCTACAAAACGAACGCGGTATAAGGTATCTTGAGGTTCAAAAAAAGGTGGGCAATGCCCACCCTACATGAATCAAACGATGTTTTTGTCCCTGGCATGATGCAGCGCCGCTTCCACAAAGTCACCATGGGTGCAGGCCGGGTTGAGGCCCGGGCAGGCGCCTTTGGCGTGCTCCAGTTCGTCCGCATCCACCAGGAGGGCCGGGAGAAAAGGCCACTGGCGGCAGATGAACGGCTTCACCGGGTGCACCCGGCAGAGGTTGCCCTCCATCAGGAAGACGCAGAAGCCATTGGCGGCCACCGCGAGTCGGGGACCCAGGGCCGAGGCCTCCATAAAGCGGCGGCTGAACTCCGCCACGGGGAGCGCCAGCAGCGCGGCCATGGCCTCCACCTCATCGGGCCTGGCGAAGATGCCCCCGCGGCCGGCGCAGCAGTCGCCGCACTGCCGGCATTGGAACACGGATGACTTGTTGGGGTTTGCAACCATGGTTGAATAGGTTTAAGCTTGGCGGGCACGGAGGCCCGCCCCACCCTCAAGAGATTTTATTTTGGCAGGGCGGCCGTCCTCGGCCGCCGCCAAGTTCCGCCAAGATGATGTGTAGGGCCGCGCCCACCTCTAGCCGCCGACGTTAATCCCGGACCTGGCTGACGGCTGACAGCTCATAGCATTTTATCTTTCAAATGTAACAAACGCCAATCATAACCTGATGATATATAGCAGCTTTTTAGCAGAAAACGGAAAACTGTATCATTTCATAAGTTCTTCAAAGGCGGCTGGCCGGTGGATTCAATGACGCTGCGCCACAGGGGCGAGTCCAGTTCCTCCTATTTGCGTTTGCCCACCGCGGCCTGGATGGGAATGTGCACGTAGTGGCTGTGCCAGCGGCTCACCAGCATGGCGGTCTTGCCGGCCATACCGGCGTGGACCGCGTTCTGCCCCAGAAAGCCGCAGTAGATGCGGTCATTATAGTTGGCCGGCCGGCTGCGGATCAGGTAGCTGGGGTCGATATACTTCAGATTGATCTCCATCTGCCGGCCCTTGAAGTACTCCTTGATCTCATCCTGGAGAAAGTGTCCGATATTCCCGGGCTTGAGATTACCCGAGGGGTCCCGCTCCCGGTTTTTCTCGGTGAAATACCGTTCCCCGGCGCCCTCGGCCACCACGATGAGGGCGTGGCGCCGCCGCTTCAGACGCTCTTCCAGGTTGGCGAACAGACCGCACTGGCCGTCCAGATCGAAATCGGATTCGGGGATCAAGACATAGTTGACCTCCCGCAGGGCCAGGGTGGCGGTGGCGGCGATGAACCCGGAGAAGCGGCCCATGAGCTTCACCAAGCCGATGCCGTTGGGGGAGCCGATGGCCTCGGTGTGGGCCGCATGGATGGCTTCGGTGGCCACTTCCACCGCGGTGTCGAACCCGAAGGAGCGGCTCACCAGGGGGATGTCATTGTCGATGGTCTTGGGGATGACGATGACGCCGATGCGCAACTCCCGGCGGGCGATTTCCTGGCAGATTTCCGTGGCCGCCCTAAGCGTCCCGTCGCCGCCGATGAGGAACAGGATGCGGATGTTGATGCGGTCCAGGGCGTCCACGATCTCGCCCACGTCTTGGGGACCCCGGGAGGTGGACAGGATCGTGCCCCCGAAACTATGGATATTGGCCACCATCTCGGGGGTGAGGTCCACCAAATCGTAGCCGTACTTGGGGATGAACCCTTGAAAGCCGTAGCGCACCCCGTAGATATGCCGCACCCCGTAAATGTGGTAGAGTTCCAGGACGATGGCCCGGATGACATCGTTGGTTCCGGGGCACAGGCCGCCGCAGGTGACGATGGCGCAATGCACCTTGGAGGGGTCGAAGTAGATCTGGGCCCGGGGGCCGGCCATTTCCAGGGCGAGGGGCGGTTCTCCCGGGGCCAGGCCTTCCAGGTATTCCGGGGAATCATAGACCAAGACCCGGTTCATGTCCGAGACAAAGCTCTTTTCCAGGACCCGGCTCTCCCGGTCCACCATGGAATACTTCGGGATCGGGCTTTGCACTTTGGGCTCGCCCAAAGCGGGAATCCCGGTTGGAAAATGTTCAAATTTCATCGTGGCGGTCTTGTTGGTGTGCTTTTTCGTCATCGCGGCGCTCCCCCTGCCTGCTCATCGCCCAAGGTCTGCCCCCCGATACCCGTCATTGCGGCCCCGGCTCCCTAAACTTCAGGGGCGGGCAGGATCCTGAAGGTTTATCTTAAACCGTTCCCTTCAGTGAACTCAAGAGGCAAATCTTACCAGGTTTAGGTCATGGCCTCCATCTCATCTTTCAGCTCCCGGGCCATCAACTTTTTGATGGCCTCCTTGGGGGCGAGATTTTCATAGAGAATCTTGTAAGTGGCCGTCACCAGCGGCATCTCCACTCCCAGGCGCGCCGCCAGGAGGTGGACGGCCCGGGAAGTTTTCACCCCTTCCGCCACCATGGCCATGCCGGCCAGTATCTGGTCCAGGGGAATGCCCTGGCCCAATTTCACCCCCACCTGGAAATTGCGGCTCTGGCTGCCGGTGCAGGTAAGGATCAGGTCGCCCAGGCCCGCCAGGCCGGTGAGGGTCATGGGGTTGGCGCCCAGCCGCGCCCCCAGCCGGACCATTTCGGCCAGGCCCCGGGTGATAAGCGCCGCCCGGGGATTGTCTCCCAGGCCCATGCCGGAAAGTATCCCGGTGCCGATGGCAAAGATGTTCTTCAGGGCCCCCCCCAACTCCGCACCGGTGATATCGTGGGAAGTGTACACCCGGAAGTGGGGGGCGGAAAAGAGTCGCTGGATGAAGTGCGCGATCTCCCGCTGCCGGGAGGCGACGGTCACCGCGGTGGGCTGCTTCTGGGCCACTTCCCGGGCGAAGCTGGGGCCGGCCAGCACCGCATAAGGAATTACGGCCCCCATTTCCTCCCGGGCCACTCCCTCCATGGTGAGGAGCGAGTCGATCTCCATGCCCTTGGTGGCGCTGAGCAGCACGGCTCCCGGGGGGCAATGCGGTTTCAGGTCGCGTAAGGTCTGGCGGAACCCGTGGGAGGGAACCACCATCAGGATCAGCCCGGCGCCGTCCAGGGCCTCCGGGAATTCCAGGGTGAAGGTGATCCGGGAAGAGAGCCGGATCCCCGGGAGAAAGGTGTGGTTGATCCGGTCCCGGCGCAGGCCCTCGCAGACGTCCGGTTCCCTGACCCAGACGCGGACCTCCTTGCCTTTTTCGGCCAGGAGCTGCGCCAGGGTGGTGCCCCAGCTGCCGGCGCCGATCACCGCGATGGACTTGGCCTCAGGAGATTCCAAGGTCGGTCTCGGGCTCGGGTTCGCCGTCATCACTTTTTTCCGCCACCTTGGCCAGGCTTACTACCCGTTCTTCCGCCTCCAGGTCCATGAGCTTGACCCCCTGGGTGACCCGGCCGATCAAAGAGACCCCTTTGGCGATCATGCGCAAGATCTTGCCGCCGTCGGTGACCAGCATGATTTCATCGTCGTCGTTCACCTGGAGGATGGCCATGATGGGGCCGTTGCGCTTGGTGATCTCGAGTCCCTTGACCCCCTGGCCCTTCCGGTGATGTTCGGGGTATTTCTTCGGGTCGGTGCGCTTGCCGAAGCCCCGCTCCGTCACCGTGAGGATGGTGCCGCCGGGACGCAGCACTTCCATGCCCACCACCCGGTCCTCCTGGGCCACTTCCATGCCCTTGACGCCCCGGGCGGCCCGGCCCATGTCCCGCACCTCCGCCGAGGGGAAGCGGATGATCTTGCCATACCGGGTGCCGATGACAATGCTCTGGTCCGGCTCGCTCAGGGCCGCACTCACCAGCTCGTCCTCAGCGTCCAGGCTCAGGGCGATGATGCCGCCGCTCCGGGGCCGCTGGAAGTTCATCAGGTCGGTTTTCTTGACGACGCCCCGCTGGGTGGCCATGACCAGAGAGGGGCCCGGGGTGAATTCCCGCACCGGCAGGATGGTGGCCAACTTTTCACCCTCGCCAAACGGCAGCAGGTTGACGATGGCCTTGCCCTGGGCCGTTGGCGACCCGATAGGAATCTCGTGGACCTTGAGCCAGAACACCCGGCCCTTGTTGGTGAACACCAGAAAACAGCTGTGGGTGGAGGCGATATAGAGCTGGGAGACGAAGTCGTTTTCCCGGGTGATCATGCCCATGCGGCCCTTGCCGCCCCGGCGCTGGCTGCGGTAGATGGTCAGGGGGGTGCGCTTGATGTAACTCCGGTGGCTGATGGTCACCACCATTTCCTCATCGGCAATGAGGTCTTCGGCGGTGAACTCCTGGGCCTGGGGCACGATTTCGGTGCGCCGGCCGTCGCCGTAGCGCTCCTTGAGCTCCGTCAACTCCTGGCCGATGAGGGCCTTGACCTGGGCCTCTTCCGCCAGGATCAGGCGCAGGCGCTGGATGGCGGCCCTGATCTCGGCGGCCTCGTTAATGATCTTCTGGCGCTCCAGGCCGGTGAGGCGCTGCAGCCGCATTTCCAGGATGGCCTGAGCCTGGATCTCGGAAAGCGCGTACCGGCTCCGGGTCTCCTCCAGAGTGACCCCCGGCTGGGCGCCCAGAATGAACAGCCCGGCCATCAACTGCTGTTTGGCCTCCGGGGGGGTGGCCGCGGCCCGGATCATGGCGATGACCGCATCCAGGAAGTCCAGGGCGATGAGGAAGCCCCCCAGGATGTGGGCCCGGGCCTCCGCCTGTTTCAACTCATAGCGGGTGCGCCGGAGAATCACCTCCCGGCGGTGCTCCAGAAAATGGTGCAGCAGGTCTTTGAGACTGAGGATCTCCGGCCGGTTGTGGACGATGGCCACCAGGTTGATGCCGAAGGTGACCTGCATGTTGGTGTGGATATACAACTGGTTCAGGATGGGTTGGGGCAGCTCATCCTTCTTGAGCATGATCGCCACCCGGAGGCCTTCCCGGTCCGACTCGTCCCGGAGGTCGGAGATGCCTTCTATCTTTTTGTCCTTTACCAGTTCGGCGATGCGCTCGATGAGGCGGGCCTTGTTCACCTGGTAGGGCAGCTCCCGGATGATCAGGCTATCCCGGCCGCCCTTGTGCTCGACGCTCACCTTGGCCCGGAGGCGGATGAGCCCCCGGCCGGTGCGGTAGGCCTCACTGATGCCCTCGGCGCCGTAAATAAAGCCGCCGGTGGGAAAATCCGGCCCCGGGATCAAGGTCATCAGCTCTTCCAGGGAGATGTCCGGGTTGTTTAGAGTGGCCAGGAGGGCGTCGCAAACTTCGTCCAGGCTGTGGGGCGGGATGTTGGTGGCCATGCCCACCGCGATGCCCGAGGAGCCGTTGATCAGGAGGTTGGGCAGCCGGGTGGGCATCACCAGGGGCTCTTTCAGGGAGCCGTCGTAGTTGCCCACGAAGTCCACCGTGTCTTTTTCCAGGTCCTGGAGGAGTTCGTGCGCCAGCCGGGTGAGACGCACCTCGGTGTAACGCATGGCCGCGGGGGAGTCGCCGTCGATGGAGCCGAAGTTGCCCTGGCCGTCCACCAGGGGATAGCGCAGGGAAAAGTCCTGGGCCATGCGCACCATGGCGTCATAGACCGCGGTGTCGCCGTGGGGATGGTATTTACCGATGACATCCCCGACGATGCGGGCGCTCTTGCGGTAGGGCCGGTTCCAGTCGTTGCCGCCTTCGCTCATGGCGAAGAGTATCCGGCGGTGCACGGGTTTGAGCCCGTCCCGCACGTCCGGCAAGGCCCGGCCGATAATGACGCTCAGGGCGTATTCCAGGTAGGATTTGCGGATTTCATCTTCGATGTTGATAGGTACGGCGCGGGTTTCCGTCATAGTGAATAGGCTCGGCTGTTTGTTTGTAGGGTCCAGGGCTTATCACCCTCTCATAAATTTTAAAGAGACCGATTAAATATCTAACTTACGGTTTTCTCTGGATACAGGTTTCGCTTCCTTATAGGGTGAAATGGTGGTCGGAACATTTGGCTTGACTCCAGCAAAAAGTTCTTCAATGGTGACTATCTGGATTTTAGGATAATCTCTCTTAGAAATTGGTGAGTTATAAAAACCTTTTATTACGGCTTCAGATTTCATTTGTTTAGTAGGAGACTCCAAGGTAATCAATAATCCCAAATCAGCTTCTTCTCTATCCATAACATGGCCTAACTCCCTTATGTCTTTAACAGATACATTGCCTCTCTTGACTTGTACTATGGCTGGCCTGACAATATCTTTCTCGTGAGTAAAGTAAATATATCCATCTATTCCTGTATCAGCGCCTCTTTTCTTGTCTTTATACGGTCTGGCATTAATTAAAGAGAGAGCCCACCATTGAAACTGATAACGATTGTGCGAAGATAGTTCTCTGGCCCCTTCCAAATCATCAGGTTCTCCAATGACTTTAAAATCAATCTTGGGTACTATCCCAAACATTTTATTTAATCGTAGTTTTATTGCATTTATCGCCAGGTGGGTTATATCAATGCCGATCCAATTTCTCTTGAGCTTATGTGCCACGGCTACTGTGGTGCCGCAACCGCAGAAAGGATCAAGAACAACCTCACCCTCATTGGAGGAAGCCTTGACAATTCGTTCCAACAATGCTTCAGGTTTCTGCGTCGGGTAACTTAGTCTTTCTTTAGCTGACGGAGCTATCGGCTGAATTTGCCACCAATCATCCGGTTGCTTACCTAAAGGATGCAGTTGCTGTATTCCAAAATCTTTACCTCCCCTGATATTCCCTATATAATGTTTAAATCTTTCCTTGGTTGCTTCGGCATATTCCTCTCTAACCTCATCTAAATTAAAGATATAATTTGATGTTTTTGAATATCTTAAAATTATATCGTGTCTTCTGCCAAAATCATGTTTCGGATAACCGGCGCCCCTGTAACACCAAACTATTTCATTTCTAAAGTTATTTTTACCAAAAATAACATCCATGAGTAATTTAATATAATGGCTCGCTGTTGGATCACAATGCAAATAAATTGTTCCGGTATCTTTCAGCACCCTTTTCAATTCTAATAATCTAACACACATCATAGTTATATAGGCAATCACATCATTTTTTTGACCTACGAATTTTCTCAGACTCCTCATCATCTCCACTACATCTGCGGGAGCTTCGTCAACTATGTTTTTGAAGGTTTTTTCAGTTTCGTCAGTCCAGTGCCAGGTATCCTCAAAGGCGGTTATCTGAGCTTTTGAAAGTGCTCCGGTAGGTTCCTTAAAAAGAACATTATAGTCGGCCTTGGAATTAAAAGGAGGGTCAAGATAAATTAAGTCTATTGAATTAGTGAGAATATATTCTTTTAAAATTTTTAGATTATCCCCGTAAAAAAGTGTGTTCTGCATTTGATCGCCTTTTTATCATTAAATGATCTTTTGGAATGCAGGCAGCATGTCAAAAAGATTTGCTGGGTCCCGCCGGCTAAGCGGCATAAACGACCTCTTTGGTCGTTAGGATTTCATGGCGGCGAAACAGGTTGCGGATTGCATCCTTCTCCACCAGATCGACCTGCCGCCCGAAAATTTCGGCAAGCTCATCCAGCATCTCCACGCGATTATCGAAGGTGATGCCACCATCTGGTTCGAAGGTCACCAGCGCGTCTATATCGCTGTCTGGGCGGAAGTCCTCCCGCAACACCGACCCGAACAGGGCAAATTCTTTAATCTTCCACCGGCGGCAAAAGTCCTCAATCTGCTTCAATGGAATATTAATCTTGGGTTGAGCCATAAGTGTTGCTCAAGGTTCCCACCGCCGATTAACGCGGATGGACGCAGATTAGAAATTATTCACAATGCGCCTGATTTCCGCCTTAGGCTTGCCAAAATTAATCAGCAAACATACTGAAAGATCAGTGGCTTTAAGATAATTCAGACATTGGGCCATATGGATATCATCCAGGGCTTTGGTCGTCTTTAGCTCTATAATAACCTTATCCTCAACTAATAGATCTGCGGCAAACTCGCCAACGACCACACCATCGTATCTGACCTGGATGCCATGTTGCTGTTTGACCTTCAATCCATTTTTTCGTAGTTCAAGAGCTAATGCGTTCTCATAGACTTTTTCCAGAAAACCGCTTCCCAGCGTATTGCTCACTTTATAAACGCAGCCGATGATCCTTTCTGTAATTCTATCCAGTTTTAATCTGTGTTCATCTCCGTTCATCGGCGGTTCTATGGATTAATCGTCGTCTGATACACAAACTGGCCCTGGTCCACCTTGATGACCGTCACCCCTTTGATGGGGTTGTGGTTCGGGCCCATGGTGATGACCCCGGTGACCCCGGCAAAGTCTTTGGTCGCGAAAAAAGGAAAGGCCATGATTTTATCTTCGCCTTTTTTCCTTTTCCCCCCCAAAGTTTTTCCAAGGCTTGTTCCCCATCCATAACATAATTATAATAGCAGAAAAAACGTGCGCCGGAAAGGAATTCCGGCCCAGATGACGAGGTGCGCCCATGGAATTGCAACTGGCAAAACTCACCATCCCCGAAGGGGCCAATCTGATTTTGGGCCAGAGCCATTTTATCAAGACCGTGGAAGACCTGTATGAAATCCTGGTGGGCGCCGCCCCCGGCATCAAGTTCGGCCTGGCGTTCTCCGAGGCCTCCGGGGACTGCCTCATCCGGGTGGAAGGCAATGATGCCGGCCTCACGGCCGCGGCTACGGAGAACGCGCGCCTGATTGCGGCGGGCCACACCTTCAACATCCTCATGAAAGGCGCCTTCCCCATCAACGTGCTCAATGCCATCAAGCTCTGCCCCGAGGTCTGCCGGATCTTCTGCGCCACCGCCAACCCCGTGGAAGTCGTCCTGGCCCAGACCGAACAGGGGCGGGGCATCCTGGGGGTGGTGGACGGCGTCTCCCCCAAAGGCGTGGAAGACGACGCCGGCCGCGCCTGGCGCCACGAAATCTTGAGGCAGTTCGGCTATAAAAAATAAACTTTGGCGGGAGGGCCAGGAACTTTTTCGCAAGTTGCCCCGCCCTCCCCCCAAACCACCTCCCAACCCTGTAAGGGATTGGGGGTGGGGGCTTGGGGGAGTTTTTCGCAAGTAAAAGGGCTTTTGCCCTTTGCCCCCTCCCCCGAACAACTGCACGGAGACCAGCAATGAAAGCGGCCGTGTTGGCGGCGGGGTTGGGGACGCGGTTGAAGCCGCTCACGGATATATGTCCCAAGCCGTTGTTGCCGGTATTGAACCGGCCCCTGTTGGGGGTGGTGCTGGCACAGTTGGAGGCGGCGGGGTGTTTCCAGGTGGCGGTAAACACCCATCATCTGGCGGACCGGGTGCACGATTTCCTGCGGGGCGAGCCCTGGAGTTTCCGGCTCAGTGTGAGCCACGAGCCGGAGATCCTGGGAACGGGCGGGGGCTTGCGGCAGTTAGGGGAAGTCCTGCGGGAGGGGCCGTTTCTGGCCATCAACGCCGATATCTTGACTGATCTTGACCTGGCCCAGGTTTACCGCGGCCACCGAACCGGGGCCGTGAGCACCCTGGTGCTCCATGACTGCCCGGCGTATAATAACGTCTGGGTGGCGGGCGGCAGGGTGGTGAGTATCGGCGCCCCTTATGAAAATTATGAAAATTATGAAAATTATGGAAAACCCCTGGCCTACACCGGCGTCCAGGTGGTGGATCAGAAGATGCTCGCGTATATCCCGCCAGAGGGTTCCTCTAACTTGGTTCAGGCCTGGCGGGAGGCGATGGCCGCGGGGGAGCGGCTGGCATACCTCACGGTGTCGGGCCATTTCTGGCAGGACCTGGGCACGCCGGAGAGTTATTTAGCGGCTCACCGGCGGCTCCTCGCCGGCGCCTCCCCAAGGTTGGCGGGATATTTTCCAGGTCTAACCGACCCCCTGATCGGCCCCGGGGCCAGGATCGGGGCCGGGGCGCAATTTGGCGGCGGAGTCTGTCTGGGGTCAAACGTGGTAGTAGGGGAGAGGGCCGCTTTGAAAAATACGGTGATGTGGGACCGGGCCGCCATCAGCCCCGGGGTGGAGTTGGAAGATTGCATCGTGGCCTCAGGCGTCCAGGTAAAAGATTCCGCCCGGGGCCTGGTTCTGGTACCGTAACCACGATATGGCAAGCGCCAGGATGGCGGCGGGCACGGAGGCCCGCCCCACCAAATAATGTGGTGGCACAGGCTTTCCAGCCTGTGCCAAGGAAACAGGTTAGTCGTGCACAGCCTGGAAAGGCTGTGCCACCAGCCAATACCAGCTTTCCATGCTTTACAGGTGAGCCAACGCCCCAGGCGCGACTGCTTAGAGTAATAGGGTAAAGATCGCCCTTAAATAAAAGGCCCCGGGAGGGCCTGAAAGGTAGTTATGCCGGATTATCTCTGGACCGCACGCCTGGAGGCCGCCGCCAAAGCCCGGAACGTCAGCCTCGCCTCCCCCCAAACCCTGGCCGGCGACGGCTCCGACCGCCGCTACTACCGCCTGTTGGGCTCCCCCACCGTGGTGCTGCTTTTTCATCCTTTTCCCCCGGGCGGGGACGTGAATGAAAACGACTCCTACTACCTGGTGGGCCGCCACCTCCGGGCGCAAGGAGCGCCGGCGCCGGAGATCTACACCTATGCCGGGAGGAGTTTTGGATGCTGGTGGAAGACCTGGGGGACATCAGCCTGGAGTCCGTCATCAAGCGGCAGCCCCAGGAGAGCCAGATCCGCCACTGGTACCGCCAGGCCCTGCAACTCCTGGCGGACATGCAGATCAAGGGGAGGCAGGGGTTCGACTCCTCCTGGTGCTTCGACACCCCGGTGTTGCACCGGCCCTTTTTGTGGGAGCGGGAGTGCGGTTATTTCGTCAAGGCCTTTCTGAACAACTATCTCCGCTTGCCGGTCAGCCTGGAAGACCTGGCGCCGGATTTCGAACGCCTCCTCACCGGGGCCCTGCCCCCCGGCCCCAACTACTTCCTCCATCGGGACTTCCAGTCCCGGAATCTGTTCATCACGAACGGGCGCTTGCGGGTCATCGACTTTCAAGGGGGGAGATTGGGGCCATTGGGCTACGATGTGGCCTCTCTGCTCATCGACCCGTATGTCAATCTGAGTCCCGCCTGGCAGGCCGAACTCCTGGATTATTACCTAAACCTCCTCACGTCCCGTCTGGAAGTGGACCCCGCGGCCTTCCGGGAGCAGTATGACCATTTGGCGCTGTGCCGCAACCTGCAGATCCTGGGGGCTTACGGCTACCTGGCCGAGGTGAAGGGCAAGGATCAGTTCGCCCGCTACATCCCCACCGCGGTTGCGGCCCTGCACCGGCGGCTGCTGGCGCGCCCGGGAGCCTTCCCGCGGCTTGAACATCTGGCGGAAAGCCTGGCAGTCAGGGTCAAGAAAAGTTAAGGCGGAAAAATGAGGTGCGCCCCTGAAGGTAAATTGTCTGAATGGAATTTAATCTGACCACCGGGATGCATTTATGATCTGGACAATATGTCTGCTGATAGCAAGCTTGGGAAAGAAGATCGTCTATTCAAGTCTTGACCATTACAGGTAAATATTCCCAAAATAATCGCAACCCGGGTCGCCTAAGAGCCCGCCGATAAACAAACCCTGTCCCCTGCCCGCCGATCAAAAATCATAGTTGAAGAACACGTCGGCGCCGGAGTTCCTGGGGCCTAGCTGAGATTCAACGCTCAGGTGCTTGTTGACCTTATACTGGATCCCCACCTGCTGTTCATACACCCCGCGGGTCTCGTTGAGATTCCGCCCCACAAACACACTGACATTTTTGACGACTTCCTTGCCGAGGCCCACCGTGGGACGGCCGCCTAACATGCCGCTTTTTACCTTGATCCCGCCTAAAAACGGGATGGTTGACCCCAAAATTTCGCTTAATTTGTTGGCGCTGACGCCTCCCAAAACCCCCAATTGTTGCGCCCCCAGGGCCATGTATTGTGCTTTGGTCAGGGTGGCGGACGGCGCGCCGAACACCAGGTGAGACAGGACGTCGGCCGGCGGCAGCGGCGGCAGGCTCTCCAGACGGATCTGGGGGTTGGACATGGTGCCGTTCACGTTGAGCACCAGGGTGATGTCATCCATTTCGTGAACCGCGTTGCCGTCTATGGTCATGGGCTTGCCGGCCACGCCGGGCATCAGGAGGACGGCCCGTTTCACGGTGAAGGTGCGTTCCTCGATGTCCAGGGTGCCTTGGAGGGCGCGCACCTCCCCGCCCATAGTCAGTTTCTGCCCCGGGTCTTTCCTGATCTTGAGGCGGGCAATCATTTCCACTTTGCCCACGGGGTCGACGAGCCAGGCATGGCCCGAATTTTCCAGGGTGACGTCGACGCGCAGGTTCCGGTAGATGGCCGGGGCCGCAGTCGCCTCGGCCTGGGTCTTGGGTTTAACGGGCACCAGGATGACATCCGGGTCCATTCCGGAGCGGAAAAAGGTGGGGCGAAACCGGGCCTTGGGCACCACCAGTTGGCCGGTGGCCACCAGGGCGGAAAATGGACCCTTGAGGTCGATGAAGCCATTGGTCCACACTTCGTTGCCCCCCCGATCGATGAGCAGAAAATTATCCGCCTGGAGCCGGGCTTGGGTCTGGGGGGCGCCCGCCAGGACGATTTCACCGGACAGCCGGATAGTGCCGTTGCTTTGGATAATCAGACCCGGAATCACGATCTTGTCTCCCTGGAGGCGAATCTCCCCGGGGGCCAGGACGTAAGGCGTCCCCGCCTGGCGCAGTTTCAGGGAGCCGGCGCGCCACCGCACATACCCCGAAACCCGGGGTTGATGCGGATTGCCCAGGGCTTCCGCCACCAGGTCCAGCGGCCCCTCCGCGGTTTGTACCTCTTTGCTGAGGGAGGTTAACAGGGAAAGGTTGACCCGCTCGCTCTGGAGTCGGAGGTCCAGGCCATCTTTGGCCAGGGCAAAGGCAAAGGGGAGCAGGGAGATCTTGACCGGGACCGACCCTTTCCAGGTCAGCCGGGAGTTAAGGGGACCGATTTCCAGGTAGCCGGCCACCTGCGCCTGTTCAGCCTGGTAATTGAGGGTGGTGGTCAGAGTCTGGATGGGAATATTGTTGATCTTCCCGGCGCTCAGGGCGAGTTGGCCGTCGATGGTCGGGGTCCGGGGGGCGCCGGCCAGAGTCAGTCGGCCGTTGAGCTTCCCCGAGGCGGGCAGACCCAGGAGCGCGAAGAGGCCGGCGTTCAGGTCCCGAATTTCCAAGTGGCCGGACAGTTCCTGGTCCCGGGCCAGGCCGGCGACGGTCACGGCGCCGCCGTCCACCTGAAAAGTAGCCGGAGAGATTTCCCAGCCGGGGAGGAGGCGAACCTGAAAGGGGGTCTTATTCTTGACCGTCAGGGTCTGGCTGTGCCAGGAGAGCCGGGCGACGTTCAGGACCAGGGGTTTTTGTAAGCCCGCCAGGTCTGCGGTCCCCGCCGCCTCGAACTTGAGATCCTGGGGAGAAGTGGCGGCTACCTGGAACTGCCACCGGCCACCGGCGCCGCCGGCATTGAAGTTAAGGCGGGTAAAAGCGCCCCCGGGGGTGCGCAGCCCTGATCCCTGCAACTGCAGGCTCCCTTCCAAGGCGGGCCAACCGGCCAGGGCGCCGTTTAAGTTCGCTGATTCCAGGGTGATGCCCTGGAAGGAGGCTTTGCGGACCTGCGCGGCCAGGGTCACCTGGGGGGACTTCCAGGGCCCCCGGACGGCGCCTTGGGCCGAAAGGGAGGCAAAGGCCGCCCCCGGAGGCAGGGGCAGGGTGCGGGAGTCGGATGCCGACGCCTTAAAAGCGACATCCAGGCCGGACTCAGTGAGAGTCCCCCGCCCGGAGGCCGTAAGGCCCGCCAACTGCACGTCGCCCTGGGAAACGGTCAGTTTTTTCCCTTCCAGGACAAAGCTGGCGGCCAGATTCTGCAAGGGTTCATGGTTCAGCCGGCCGTTGGCCTTAAGGTCGCCCGCCAGGAAGAGTTGGGCCAGGGAAAAGCCGGGAGGCAGGCGGAACTTTCCCGTAAAAGAGGTGGCTAAACTGCTGCCGGCGAGCCTGGTCACCCCTACCATGGCGGGCTGCAAGTCTCCCGTCTTAACCGTCAGATTGCCGGACAGCCCTTGGCCGGTTTCTCCCACCGGCAGGAGATGGCCGCTGGCGCCCAGGTCCACGCTCCCGAAATTCCCCGCCACGGAGGCCTGCAGTTCCTGGCTCCGGGCATTGCCGGAGAGTTCAAGCCGCACCTTATCCACTCTGAGGTCTCGATACCGGAAGGGCTCCACGTCCAGGCGGGTTTCCAGGGATGCGGGGTTCCAGGGCAGGCCTGTGCCCTTAAGATGCAGGCGGGCGTTGACCGGGCTCAGACCCTGGAGCGGCTGCCCCTTGAGGTCCTGAATTTCCTTGAGTTGGGCCGTGGTCAGGCCCTTGAGGTCCAGGTCCAGTTCAAAGACGGCTGGCTTGACCCTGGCGTTGAAATCTCCCTTGAGGTCGCAGGTGGCCTCGCCGATCTTGCCGCTTACCTGGATTTTCCCCCCTTGGAGCGTGCCGCTGAGGCTGAACGTGCCGGACAGGTCCCAGGCAGACGGCCAGCGGGGCCATAAGGCGTGGATCTGGTCCCCTTTGATCAGGCCTAGGTTGCCGGTCAAGGCGCAAGCGAACTCAGCTTTTTCGCCTTTTTCATATTTTTCATATTTTTCATTTTTTTCATAAGGGGGCCGGCAGACTTCTCCCTTGAAGGAGGCCACGGTTTGACCGGCCAGCTTCAGGTTCAGGAAGCCGATCTGGGCTACACCCGCGCTATAGGTCAGCCTGGTTGAAAGGCTCACCCGGCCCTGGGGGGCGGTGATCCCCAGGTTGGCGATGTTGACCTCAGCTTTTTGCTGCGGTTGCCCCAAGTTGAGCAGGGTAAGGCTGGATTTGAGGTCCAGGTCGGTGTAGTGACTGGTGTGGCCGTCTTCGGTAATAAACAGCTCGCCCCGGTGCACCGCCAGGTTGGAGAGATCTATGCCGCGAAATAAATATCTGCTGATTTTTCCCACCAGACCCTGGGATTCAGCGGGTTCGGCGGGCTTTTCCGCCTTGAGGAGGTGGCCGACATTCCACTGACCGGATTTATCCCGGTCCAGGTAAACCCGGGGATTTTCCAGGGTCAGGGCCCCCAGGTCCAGGCGGAAGTTAGGGATGGACGCCAGGGAGAGGCGCGCCTCAAGGCGATCTATGCTGAGAACGACCTTGCCGTCCGGATCGGTAATCGTCAGGCCCTGATAAACCACTCCGGATAAGGGATTGCCCGAGATTTCCCGGGCCGTGACTTTCCCGTTTACTTTAGCCTGGACCAGGGAGAGGAGGAATGAGCCGCCCCAATTGGTGATATCCGGGAGGATGGCGCCGGTGGCGGTTCCCACCGGGATCAGGCAGAGCACCAGAGAAAACAGGATAACCTTTATATGGCCCATCACGCCTCCTTCCCCCTAAAAGCCGTAGCCCACGGTGAAGTGGATCTGGTAGGGGCTGTCCTGCCGGTAATTGATGCGGTTGGTGGGGAACGCAATATCCACGCCGATGGCCCCGATGGGGGAGAGATAGCGCAGCCCGACCCCCGGTGAATATTTTAACTGCCCCAGGTCGAGGTTGTGAATCCGGGAAAAGACATTGCCGGCATCCAGGAAGATCACCCCGCCGATTTTTTCGTAAATGGGGAGGGGGAAGCGCCCTTCGAGGCTGAATTCCAGGACCGTTTCGCCGCCGACGGGGTTGCCGCTCAGGTTGCGGGGGCCCAGGTAGTCCAGCTTATAGCCCCGGACGCTGTTGGCCCCGCCGCTGAAAAAGAGCCGGGATATGGGAATCTGGGTGGTGGACTGGATGGGTTGGATGAGGCCGAACCTGACGCGTCCGGCGGCCACGAATCTGGAGTCACCGATGGCGTGGTAGCGCCGCCAGTCCACCACCGACTGGACGAACTGGAGTCCGGAGCCCAGGAAGGTGGGGGCGAACTCGTTAGACAGGTTCATGATCCCGCCCCGGCGGGGCTGGATGTGGCTGTCCGTGGTGTTCTGGCGCAGGCCCAGGATGGCAAAGGAAGCCCGGTACATTTTCTCCGGTTGGGTCCCCTGGAGGCGGATCAGGGTTTCCACCGGGAGGTTGAAGGGACGGGCAAATTCCAGGCCATGACCGAAGTAGACCCGCAGGTCCCAGGGAATGTCCCGTTCCAGGCGGGACTGGGTGAACAAGGCCCGGTCGTTGAAGCCCGGCAGGTCCCGGCGCCGGGCGCCGCTCTGTTGGACAAAGTCAAAGGAGGTGCCGAACACCGCCGGATTGGAAAATGATTCCGAGAACAGGTAGCCCAGGGAGGAATATCGGGCATCCAGGTCCAGGAGCCGGCCGCCGCCCCACAGGTTCCGGTACCGCAGCCCCAGCCGGGCCCGGACCTTCTCTTCATCCCCATACCCCAACCCCGCCTTCAAAGACCGTTTCTTCTTCTCTACCAGTTCAACGACAATGGGAATGGTGGGTTCCTGCGGGGGAACCTGCTCCGGCGTCAGGACCACACTCCTGAAGAGATCGGTGGCGTAGAGTTTCCTCTGGGTGTCGAAGAGCTGCTCCTGGTTGAATAGTTGGCCGGTCTTGAAGGTGAGCTTCGAAAGGACGGCGGCCTCGGGAGTCTCCAGTTTCTCCGCGTCTTTGAGCCTCACCTTGCCGAAATAGCACACGGGGCCGGGATTGACGCTGAGGAGAATCTTGGCGGTATTGGTCTCTTCGTTCAGGTAAACCCGCCCCTTCACTTCGACCCGGGGATAGCCGTGGTTGGGCAGGTAGTTGAGGTAGAGATTTTTGAGAGCGTCGTAAGGCTTTTCGGCGAAACGGTCCCCGGGGTTGAGGGGCCATTTCCGCCTCAGTTCCGCAAGGTCCAAGGGCCCGGCGACCTCTACGTCCAGGTCGGTGACCTTGACCCAGGGGCCTTCGTCAATCTTCAGGGTGACGTCCACCACCCTTCCCGGGCCATAGTTGATTTCGGATTTGATCTCCGTGTGGTAAAAACCCTGGCGGCGGTAAAAATTCTTCAGGCGTTCCACGTCGTATTCCAGGTCCTGGAGCCGGAATGGGGGCGGCGTGCCCCAGGGCGGCCAGAAGGACGGCAGCTTTATGGATAATTGCTTTTTGATATCCTTGACGGTCTCCGTTTTGGCCCCGACGATGCGGAAAGCTTGGAGCGTGAAATCTGGATGGCCGGCGGCGGGGGTGGGGACGGAGGCGGCCGGCGGTTCTTCAGGTGGCGGCAGGGCCGCCGCGGTCGAGGCGGCCTCGGCCCCCAGACCCCGGGAAACCCCCACCAGGGTCAGCAACAGGATAAGGGGCACGAGCCAGCTTTGCCAAAACCCGGAAACCCGCATCCGCTTCTCAGGCGCTCCTTTACCGTGAAAGACGAAGTCACTCAAGTGAACTGTATTACCCCTGGCCCGGCAATTTGCGGCGCTCGGCCGGGGTGAAGAGGCGAATCTCCCCATAAGCGCCGTCGTAGCCCCCATTGATGTGCACCTCTCCCCGGCGCATCCGGTCAATGCCGTGGGCCAGGAGGATGCCCCCCTCCCGGGCCAGGGCGGGAAGGGGCACGCGGCGCAGGATCTCCAGTTCCGGCCCCAGCTTGGCCAGGAGCCGGAAATAGGCCAGGCGCACCTTTTTGCTGGCCGCGTTGACCCCCAGGACTTCGGCCAGGATTCCCGGCAGGCTGATCAAGGACTCGAACGGGCTGCCCCCAGCCGGGCGAGCCCCGTTCCGGCGGTCGGCCAGGTCCTGGACGCGATGCATCACCCCCAGGGTCAGAGGCTTGCCGCAGAGGGGGCAGAGACCGCCCAGGCGCTCGGCCTCATCCGGCTCCAGCCTGAGGCTGCAATGCCGGTGGCCGTCCAGGTGGTACTTGCCTTCCTGGGGAAAAAATTCGAGGGTGCCCCCAAAACCCTCCCGGGTGCGCAAGGCCCGGGCCAGTTCGGGATATGCGGGGGCAACGTGAAAGATATTGGCCTCCCGGCCCAGCTTCTGGGGGGAGTGGGCGTCGGAATTGGACACCAGGGTGAAGCGGTCCAGCCCGGAGACCCGCCAGTTCATGGCGGGATCGGAGGACAACCCGGTCTCCACCGCATGGATGTGGGCGGTGCTGGCCTCGAAGCACTCCTCCAGGGAGTCGAAGCCGCTCTTGCGGCCCAAAACGGAAAACCAGGGAGTCCAGATGTGGGCCGGAATCACCAGGGACTGGGGATCGATCTCCATGACCAGGTCCAGGACGAACCGGGCGTCCAGACCCAGGATGGGGCGGCCGTCGGAAGCCACGTTGCCCAGGCGGCCCAGGCGCCGGGAGAGTTCCTGCGCCGCCGCCAGATCCGGGAGCACCAGGAGCAGGTGGACTTTGCGCACCTTGCCGGCCTTCTTATAAATGGTGCTCACTTCGCCGGTGATCACGAATTTGACCGGCGCCGCCGCCTCCCAGCCAGGCCCCTCGAGGTTCAGCGGGAGAGCCAGGCCAGGTTTGAGGGCGTACACGCCCGCCGCCGCCGGTTCGAGCTTGGCGGCGATCTCCGCCAACCACCGGGGGTGGGTGCAGTCGCCGGTGCCCACCACGCCCACCCCCTTGTAGCGGCCCCAGAGATCCAGGTGCTCCAGGTCGGCGTCCCGGGCGGTGGCGATGGAGAAGCGGGAATGGATATGCAGGTCGGCGATGACTTCCATTTGAGCTTAGAATTTATCACAAAACCGGGGGATGCGCTAACCTCAGGTTTCATTTCTTTTAAACCTATAGATGATGGATTCGTAAAAAGTCAGAAAAGGCTCTATTTATGGAATTCGCTTTCAATAAAATCAATGAGTTACAACCCGGTTTTTTGAAAATTCTTACTTTTTACGGAACCATCATAGATAACCATACGGGGAGAATCGTTACCCGCGCCCATACATATAGCGATTGCCAAAAGTTTTTTCCGATAGCGGAATCATTCAAATCCCCCCTAACCCCACTTTAGAAAAGGGGGGAACTACAGAGAATTGCTGGGAAAGTCCCCCTTTGAAAAAGGGGGATTTAGGGGGATTTGAGAACCTCCAAGGGGAAGGAATTTATGGCAAACGCTATATATGTCCGGCTCGGTTCCTCTGCGTGCCGGTGGTCAAGCGGAAGGGGGCGCGGGGAGTAACCGGCTGATTATACAGGAAAGGACGACCTTGAGATGGCCGCGTAAGTAAACGGCTGGTTCTCATTGAGATAATTTAGGCTCCGGCAGGGGGGAGTCAGCATCATTTTGAGAATAAGTTCAACAAATCGGACCGCAGGAGTTGGCTTGAAAGGCAAATGGGGCAGGGAAAGTAAGGGGAAAATTTCACCAGACTGAAAATAACCCAGCCCCTCCATAAGAGGGGCTGGTCGCGTTGGCCCTTGACACCCAGACTTACAGTGAAGCTTTGGTTTTGATGTCGGCCGCAGCCCAGATCTGAGGCGTAACTTCCTCAAAATAGGGCTGGAAGACATCCTCGTCCAGCCGCAGCATCAAGCCGCCGCATTGGGTGCAGAGGGCGGTGTGATCATCCAGACCGGCTACCCGTTGATCCCTGCCGGTACAGTCGACACATTGATATTCATAAATCGGCATAATCAATCTCCCCCTTGCCGTTATATAATGCAACAACTATGCCTAACAATCGGATGCTAACATCTTAATGGTTAATAGGTTAATATCATATAATAATTTGTCAATACTCCCCCAACCGGTTATTTTTGAGTTATAATTTCCCTGCAATTCTGTAAGAAAGATATGTGGTATTTTTCCCATAGTGTATGGAATTTCTTCCCACCTAATATTTACGCACGTTTCTCAAGGAACGAGGAGGTAACCCGACAGTGTTGCGTGACCAGCGACGGACCAAGATCGTCTGCACCCTGGGCCCGGCCAGTGACGGCGACATCCTGCCCCGGCTCCTGGAAGCCGGCATGAATGTGGCCCGGCTCAATTTTTCCCACGGCACCCAAGAGCAGCACGGCGCCCGGATCAAGCGCCTCCGGGAGTTGGCCGGGGCTCTCGGGCTGCCGTTGGCCATTCTCCAGGATCTGGCCGGCCCCAAGGTCCGTATCGGGGACGTGACCGGCGGCGAAGTCACGCTGCGGGAAGGCGAGGCGTTTGGTCTCAGCGCCGTCCCCCTGAAGGAAGGCCAGGCCGGGGTTCTCGTGGATATCCCTCAAGTTTTCACCGAGACTCCCCCGGGGGCGTCCATCCTGCTGGCCGATGGCAACATTGAACTCCGGGTGGAAACCAGGACCGATACGGCCCTCGAATGCCGGGTGGTGGTGGGCGGGGTATTACGCTCCCACGTGGGGATAAATTTCCCCATGCACTCACTAAAGGTGCCGGCCTTCACCGAAAAAGACCGGGAAGACCTGCGCTTCGGAATCGCCCAGGGGGTGGACTTCATCGCCCTGTCCGCCGTGCGCTCCCGCCAGGATATCCTGGAGGTCAAAGAGTTCATGCGCCACCTGGGGGCGGACATCCCCGTCATCGCCAAAATTGAAAAGCACGAAGCCCTGAGCCGGCTCGAGGAAATCCTGGACGAGGCCGACGGCCTCATGGTGGCCCGGGGGGACCTGGGGGTGGATATTCCCCTGGAGCAGGTCCCGATGGTCCAGAAGCGGATCATCGCCGCGGCCAACCGGGTGGGCAAGCCGGTCATCACCGCCACCCAGATGCTGCTGTCCATGGTGACCCACTCCCGCCCCAGCCGGGCGGAGGCCACCGACGTGGCCAACGCCATCCTGGATGGCACCGATGCGGTCATGCTGAGCGAAGAGACGGCCGCGGGACAATTTCCGGTGGAGGCGGTAAAGTTTTTGGACCGGGTGAGCCGGGTTACCGAGGCGGATTTTCCTCACGCCGCCTGGCTCCGGGGCCGGGCCCCCTCGGGACGCCAGGAGATCACCGCGGCTGTCAGCTATTCGGCCTGCGAGATGGCCCAGTATCTG
Organism: Deltaproteobacteria bacterium; assembly: GCA_016875015.1. Lineage (GTDB taxonomy): Bacteria > Desulfobacterota > Desulfobaccia > Desulfobaccales > 0-14-0-80-60-11 > 0-14-0-80-60-11. Next base: position 52,460 of record VGSJ01000011.1, read on the forward strand.
GAGGCCACGGCCATTCTCACCAACACCGAATATGGAGGCACCGCCCGCCTCATCAGCCGGTTTCGGCCTCGCACCCCCATCGTGGGGGTGACGTCCCGGGAGGATACCTGGCGCCGGCTGAGCCTTTCCTGGGGGGTTTTCCCCCTGCTGATCCCACCGATCAAGGACACGGACGAGATGCTCCGGGTGGTGGAGGCCGAGGCCTTCAAGTCCGGGATGCTGAACCACGGCGACCGGGTCATCATCACCACCGGCACCCCCATCGGCACCCGGGGCAGCACCAACCTGATCAAGGCGGACGTCATCTCGTAAAGGGCCCGCCGACCCGTGCGGACGCACCGGCTGGAAGCCTGTGCCACCATGCCGTCTCTTGACCCGGATAATTTTGCTCCTTATAGTAAGAATTAAGCATATCGACCTTCCCTAACCTTGTTTTTTCGCCGATTTCCGCGGCCTTTGCGTGGAGGACATCATGGCTGAACCCTTGGGATATTTCACGTTTGTGCTCCATTCCCATCTCCCTTACGTCATCGGCCACGGGCGCTGGCCCCACGGTATGGACTGGCTCAACGAGGCCGCGGCCGAATCATACATCCCCCTGCTGACGGCCTTCAACCGCCTGGGCGCGAGAGGTCGCGGCTCCGGGGTTACCCTGGGGATCACCCCCATCCTGGCGGAAATGCTGGCCGCCAAAGTCTTTCGCCAGGAGTTCAAGGACTACCTGGACCAAAAGATCCAGGCAGCCAAAGATGACCTGGCCACCTTCAAGAAGCTGGGGGATGACCATTTCGCTTCGGTGGCCCGGATGTGGGCCACCCGCTACGGGGAAGTGAAGCGGGCTTTCAGCGAGGATTTTGGCGAGGATCTGATCGGGGCCTTCAGGCGGTTGATGGACGCCGGCGTCCTGGAAATCATCACCTCCGCTGCCACCCACGGGTATCTGCCCCTGTTGGGCCGGGACACCGCGGTCCAGGCCCAGGTGAAGCAGGGGGTGGCCACGTACCGCCGCCATTTCGGCCGGGACCCTAAGGGGTTCTGGCTCCCGGAATGCGCCTACCGGCCCCGCTATCCATGGTCCCCGCCCCTGAAGGATTGGGCCGGGAAACCGGTGCTGCGCAAAGGGGTGGAAGAGTTTCTGTCGGAGAACGGCCTTAAGTATTTCTTTATCGACTCCCACCTCCTGAAGGGGGGAAAAGCCATCGGGGTCTATAAAGATCGGTTCGATGCCCTGGAGCGCCTGTGGGAGCGTTTTGCCGCCCAGTACCAGGAGCGGCCGGAGGAGGAGGATAAAACCCCTTACCAGGCTTACCTGGTGAGTTCGGCCCCGGATACCAAGCGCCCGGTGGCCGCCTTCACCCGGGACCCCAAGACCGGCCTCCAGGTGTGGAGCGGAGAGTGGGGGTATCCCGGGGATGGCAACTATTTGGATTTCCACAAGAAGCGCTTCCCCGGCGGCCTGCGCTACTGGCAGGTGACCAGCTCCCAGGCCGATCTGGCCGACAAGCAACCCTACCATCCCGAGGCGGTGGCGGCCCGGATCAATGACCAGGCGGACCATTTTGTCTCCCTGGTGACGGGAATCCTCACGGAGTTCAAAGCCACGGAGGGCCGGCCCGGCATGATCGTGGCGCCCTACGATACCGAACTCATCGGCCACTGGTGGTTCGAAGGGCCCGAATGGCTCTACCAGGTACTGAAACGGTTCCAGGACCACACCCAGGTGAGCCTGAGCCCGGGGGGCGAAATCCTGGAGGCCAGCGCCCCCCGGTCGGTTATTTCCCTGCCGGAGGGTTCCTGGGGGGAAGGGGGCTATCACTGGATCTGGCTCAATGAGATGAATGACTGGACCTGGCGCCACGTCTATGCCGCGGAGGAGGCCATGGAGGAGATGGCCCGGCTCTGGGCCGACGACCCGGACCCCCGTTTACAAGACCTCTTAAAGCAGTGCGGCCGCTCCCTGTTCCTGCTGGAGTCCTCGGACTGGCAGTTTTTGATCAGCACCTTCAGCGCCCGGGATTACGCCGAACTCCGGTTGACTACGCACAATGACGATTTTCGCCGCCTGGCGGCCATGACCCGGCGCTACGCCGAGGCGCGCCAGCTGCCCTCGGAAGACTGGAATTTCCTGCACCTGTGCCGGGAGCGGGATGACGCCTTCCCGGATATCGACCCCCGGTGGTGGGCCAAGGTCCAGTATCCGCCGGTTGAGGTCGAGTGACCCTGCGGCAACTGTGGGGCTTTTGCCACAATCGCCGAAAAGTTGTGGTTTTTTTACCACACCCGGGGCCGGGCCGGAAATCCGGCCTGGCCCACTATTGCTAAAAGATCAACTATCCCTGCCAGTTATCCTCTTAAGTTCGAACGGCGTCCAACCGAAATATCCTGGTACAGACCTTGCACCCTGTCCTGACGAAGGGGAGAATTAGTATGTGGCAACAGACTCTGGCGCAGCCGTTGACTTTTTCCGGCATCGGCCTTCACTCGGGCCGGCCGGTTACAGTCACGATCTATCCGGCTGCCGCCAACCACGGCTTGCGGTTCGTGCGGGCGGACCTGCCAGACCGGCCGGAAATCCTGGCCCATTACAGCAAAGTGGTGGACACCCTCCGGGCCACCACGCTGGGGGAGGGGATGGCTACACTCTCTACGGTGGAGCACCTGCTGGCCGCCCTGCGGGGCGCCGGGGTGGACAACGCCCGCATCGCGGTGGAGGGGCCGGAAGTGCCCATCATGGATGGGAGCGCCGGCCCCTTTGCTGCGCTTTTGGCCGAAACCGGGTTCAAGACGCTGCCCTGGCTCCGGGCCTACCTCCGGGTGCACCGCCCGGTGGAACTGCGGGAAGGGGACCAGTGGATGCGGGTTGTCCCCGGCGAGCCCCGGATCACCTACACCATCGATTTCAGCCACCCGCTGATTAGGCGGCAGCGTTTCACCGTGCCCCTGGCCTCCGAGGCCTTTGCCCGGGAGATCGCTTCGGCCCGCACCTTCGGCTTCTTGAAGGAAGTGCAGTATCTCCAGACCCACGGCCTGGCCCTGGGGGGCTCCCTCGACAATGCCGTGGTCTTGGATGATGCCGGGGTCCTGAACCCCGGGGGGTTCCGCTTCCCGGATGAGTGCGTGCGCCACAAGATTTTGGACGCGATGGGGGATCTGGCGCTCTTGGGCCTGCACCTGTACGGCCGCCTGGAAGTGAGCCGGGGCAGCCACGAATTCCATCTCCGTTTTTTGCAGCACCTGATGGACCAGCAGGCCTCCTGGCGCGTCTGGTTGCCGTCGCCCCGCACCCGGGAGACACAACCTTCCTGGTTTCAACCCACCCGGTGGGAGGGGGCGCCCGCTTAAGAGTTTTGACGTGTGGTTATGGGGGGGAGGGCAGGCCATGGGGCCTGCCCTTTTTTGTGTGCCGGGCATGCACAGCAGCTTGGAGGTGAAAGTCCTCTACCCAACCTGATGGAGGTGAAGGGTTAGCGAAGCGCAAGGGCGTCATCGTGAGGTGGGGTCTGAAGGAAGCGCGGAGCAAAGCCA
>VGSJ01000012.1 GCA_016875015.1 Deltaproteobacteria bacterium
GTCAGTTGAAGACCAGACGCCGGACTCCAATAGCATGTAGTGCCAACCCTTTTTTGCCATGGCTTAACTTACTGATAATCCAAAACTATTTTTTTACAACTGTCGAAGATGAGTATGACACGGTGAGCAGGGACGAATTACAGCAGTAGTGGGTAAAAACCGGTAACGATATTCACCTATATATTCACTAAACAAAAAAATGGGGTCAGCCAAATCGGCTAACCCCTTGATTTTCTTGGTAGGCCGTCGGGGGCTCGAACCCCAAACCTAGTGATTAAGAGTCACTTGCTCTACCAATTGAGCTAACGGCCCGAACGATTGTTACGGGCTTGATTATCTCTGAGTCTCCGGGCAAAGTCAACCCCTAACGAGGGGTACAAGTTGGGGAAAAGGGTCCCGATTGGGCGCATGGCGCGCCCATCCAACCCCGCGTTTCGCGCTCAATTCGCGCCCCCAAAAGCCTTTGAACCTTACCCCAAAAAGGTTAATCAATTTTCTCAATCCTCGGCATAATGCCTTCGAATGAGGCTCATGAATTCCCTTGAATCCTCCCTTCACGATCTAAACGAAAGCCGCGCTTCCGGCGCGTCCGTCAAGGAGACTTCCTCTCGCGGCCCCCTGGCCAAATTTCTGAACCAGGGCGGCAGGACCATGCAACCCAAAGCCAGGTTCATCATTAAGCTGCAGGGGCGAGGCGCCGGCCTGCCCCTACCGACCGCATACCCTTGCCCACCCCGGTTTGGGCACCCATCGCCGGAGGGTTTTAATTCTCATCCGGCCCGAAGGCCTTTTAACCAAATTGGCAGGCGATGGCCAGTAGGCGCCAGTTACTTGTGGGCGGCGGTTGAGGCGCCGGGTTCAGTCGCTTTTCCCGACCACTGACCACTGCCGGCTGTTTGCCGGAAGCCCCGGATATGCTAAAGTTATGCCATGAAGGAGAAACGCAGTGGGGTGGCGCCGTCTGCCCGGGTGTGCCTGGAGCGGGTGGCCATCGTCCTTTTCCGGCCCCGGCTGGCCGAAAACATCGGCGCGGTGGCCCGGGCCGCCTGCAACATGGGGATCAACCGCCTGGTGGCGGTGGAACCCCTGGACCTGGACCGGGACCGCATGGCCATGATGGCCACCGGCCCGGCGGAGCGCCTCCTGACGCAGATGGAGGTCCACGACGATCTGGCCCAGGCCCTCTCGCCCTTTCAGTTTGTCGTGGGCACCACCGCCCGGCTCGGGGGCGTCCGCAACGAATATTTCTCCCCCCGGGAGATGGCCGCCCGCCTGGTGGATATTTCCGCCGCCAACGACATCGCCCTGCTCTTCGGGCCGGAGAACTGGGGCCTGACCAACTACGAATTGCCCTTCTGCCACGCCCTGGTCACCATCCCCACCGGGGAGTGCTCCTCCCTGAACCTGGCCCAGGCCGTCATGGTCATGGCCTATGAGCTTTTCACCGCGGTGAGCGCCAAACCCCGCCCCACCCCCCGCCTGGCCAACTCCCGGGAGCTGGAATCCATGTACGCCATGCTCCAGGCGACCTTGGTCAAGATCAACTTCATCAGCCACCAGAACCCGGAGCACTGGATGTTCAACGTCCGCCGGCTCTTCTCCCGGTACGGCCTCCGGGCCCGGGAGGCCCAGGTCATCAAGGGCATCTGCCGCCAGATCGACTGGTATGTGGGTAATAGGCTGGAGAAGATGGAGAAGTGAGGTCTGGGGGGCGGGGCCAAAGCCCAGGGCCTTCTCCCCCCCATCAACCTACAGCCATCCCCACTTCTGGAAAACGGCGTGAGCCGCGGGCGTCTTCAAAAAGTCGATGAACTGCTGCGCCAGGTCGCGCTGTTTGCTTATGGTGGTAATGGCGATGGGGGTGCCCCGGTAGAGCCTCTGGGCCCGGGGCAGGCGCACCAGGTCGGTGACTTCCTTTAAGCGGTAGTGCCAGGATTCGTAGGTGATCCAGGCGTCCAGCTCCGGCATGGTCTTCCACTTGTCAATCGCCTCGGCGCTGGTGGCCACCGACAGCAGGATGTTCTTCTGTATTCCTGGAATGAGGCCGTGGACCCCGGCCAGATCCTCCCACAGGCCCAGTTGCCCCGCGCCGTTGACATCAACTATCCGCACGCCGTCTTTGGTCAAGTCTTTTAGCGACTTGATCTTCTTGGGGTTGCCGGGGCGCACCAGGATGCCGGCGGGCCGGACATAGAGGGAAGTGCGGGTCCTCGGGTCCACCAAATCCGGGTACTTGAGCATGAACTCCGTAAGCATGTACTCCGCGCCCCCGAAGATGAGGTCCGCATTCTGTCTGGCCGGCTCGATCCATTTGGGGGTGGGCCCGGCAGTGACGCGCACCTCAACCCCGTGCGCCTTGGAAAACATCCGGCCACACTCCTGCATGGGACCCAGCGGCCCCCCTGGGCCGTAGACGTTCAGGACACGGTCCTGAGAATTAATAATTGTCGGCCAACCCCAGAAATACAAGGAAAGAACAGAAAGAAATATACAAAGCACAATGAATTTAATTCTTGACATTCTGTGCCTCCTCGGAATTAGTGTACTGCATATTAACTATAGTATGTTAATTGAAATAAGAAATAAAATAATATAAAAAATTGAATTACTTCTTTTATAGATATTTTTTTCATAGGACCATCCTTCTGACTTTGTTTTAAGGCTTATAATACATCAACTGCCGGGCAAAGGGGGCCACGGCCTCTTCCAGGCGGCGCGCCTCCTCCGGGGTCATGGGCACGAAGTCCAGGACCGCGGCGGCCAGTTGCTCCACCTGCTTGGCGGAGTCGGCCCCCACCACCGCCAGGGTGACGGACTGGCTCAGGGCATAGGCCATCAGTTCCTTGACTATTTGGTCGGGCTCTTCCGCCATTTGGGGCAACTGTCCCCGGCACAGCGTTTTCATGGCGATGACCCCCATGCCCTTGGCCATGGCCTCCTGGGCCAGGGGCAGAAAACTGGCGTGCTGCGGCTCCGCCGGGTTCACCGGCAGGAGCACCGTGTCAAACTCATAGAGCGTCAAGGCCCGGCGCAGGACTTCCGGGTCGTGGTGGCCGGTGACGCCGATGAACCGCACCCAGCCCCGTTCCCGGGCGTGGTGGAACGCCTCCAGCGCCCCCGTGGGGGCGCCCAGGGCCGCGACTTCGTCCATGGTCCGGATATCGTGCACCTGCCACAGGTCGAGGTAATCCGTATCGAGATTCTTCAGCGTAATGGTGAGATGGGCCATGGCCTCTTTAAAGGTGCGCCCGTGGGATTTGCTGGTGAGGAAGATCTGGTCCCGGCGGCCTTTCAGGCTGCGGCCCAGGTAGGCCTCGCTGCCGGAGTAGGCCCGGGCGGTTTCGAAGTAATTGATGCCGGCTGCCAGGGCCGCCTCAATGACGGCCTGGGCCTGGCGGTCGTGACCGAAGGTCCGCAACACTCCTTCGCCCCCCAGGCCTAACCTGGTGGCCGAGTGTCCGGTGCGCCCCAGGGTTTTTTGGGGTAACGTCATAACCCTTCTCCTTCTCACAATCGTTTCGCGCGATCAGTTAAATGTATGGCGGGCACTGCCCGCCATAATTACTTCCATGCGTCCTACGCACCATTGGCTTATGGTCGCGGCGGGCACGGAGGCCCGCCCCACCAACTTTGCATCGTTCCGGGTGTTCCATCGGAACTTGGATTACTGCTGGGCCACGAGCCTCCAAAACCCGGACCACGACATGGTTGCCGCCTTCCGTGGCCCGGCGGTCAAGGCTGCCCTCACCCGCCTTGACAGCCTGAGGTTGCCTGTTATTCTAAAGATAAGATGTCTGAGCCAGATGTAAAGCCCGCTTCGACTTACCCGGCCCTGGCCGCGGCCCTGCCCCGCATCCCCAGGGGCAGCGGCGTCTATCTGTTCAAGGACCCCGGCGGCCGGGTGCTCTATGTCGGGAAAGCAGTGAACCTGAACCACCGCCTGGCCTCCTACCTCAAGACCCCGGACCGTCACGACCCCAAGACTGCCCTGATGTTGAGGAAAATGGCGCAGGTGGACGTGATCCTCACCGCCACGGGCCGGGAAGCCCTCATCCTGGAGCGCAACCTCATCAAGGAGCACCGGCCCCGCTACAACGTCATGCTCCGGGACGACAAAAATTACCTATGCCTCCGTCTTGACCTTAAAGAAACCTTCCCGGCCCTCAGGTTCGTCCGGCGGTTTAACCCGGACGGGGCCTCCTATTTCGGCCCCTACGCCTCCGGCGGCATGGCCCGGGAGACCCTGAAGGTCATGAAGCAGGCGTTCGGGGTTCGCACCTGCAAGGAGCGGCGCCTGGCCACCCGCTCCCGCCCCTGCCTGGAGTATCAGTTGGCGAACTGCCTGGGGCCCTGCGCCGGGCTGGTGACCGAGGCCGCCTACCGCCAGGCGGTGGCCGAAGCCGTCCTGTTTCTCCAAGGCAAAGGCGGCAATCTCATAAGACGGCTCAAGGCCCGGATGGCCCAGGCCGCCGCGGACCTGGATTTCGAGCGGGCCGCGGTTCTGCGGGACCGGGTCAAGGCCATCACCGCCACCCTGGAGCGCCAGGACATGGCCCGGCCCCATTTCCGCGACCAGGACGTCCTGGGTCAGGCGGAAGAGGCGGGCCAAGCCCTCATCGCGGTGCTCCTGGTGCGGGCCGGGCTGGTCACCGGCAGCCGGGAATTTTTCGTCAGGGAACTGCCTGTTGACGGGGACCTGCTGGGGGCCTTCCTCAAGCAATACTACACCGAGGGCCGGCCGCTGCCCGACGAGATGCTGCTGCCCGCTGAGGTCCCGGATCGCCGGCTCCTGGAGTTTTTGTTCAGCGACGAAAAGGGCGCCAAAGTTGCCCTGCTGGTGGCCCCGGGGGGCGACCGGGCCCGGCTGCTCGCCCTGGCCGCGGACAATGCCCGGGCCGCGCTCACGCGCCGCCGGCGGGCACCGGAGCCGACCGAGGCCCTCTCTGACCTGCAAGCCCGCCTGAAACTGCCGAACCTCCCCGCCCGGCTGGAGTGCCTGGACATCTCCACCCTCCAGGGGGGCCAAGCGGTGGGGGCGCTGGCGGCCTTTACCCACGGGGTCCCGGACAAATCCCGCTACCGCCGCTTCAAGATCAGGGAGGTGGCGGGCCAGGACGACTACGCCATGCTCCGGGAGGTGGTCACGCGCCACTACGGCAAGGCGGGCCGGGAGCTGCCGGACCTCCTGGTGGTGGACGGCGGCCGGGGCCAATTAAACGTGGTGATGCAAACGCTCAAGGAGTTGGGCCTTACAGAAATCCCGGTAGTGGGGCTGGCCAAGGCCACGGAGGCGGGCGGCCGCCAGGTGCGAGACCGCCTCTTTCTGGCGGGGCGCAAAAAACCCCTCCTGCCCCCGGCCAACGCCCCGGGCTGGCTCCTGCTCCTCCGGCTCCGGGACGAAACCCACCGCTTCGCCGTCACCTACCACCGGAAGCGGGCCAGAAAGGAACTCCTGGCCTCGGCCTTACAAAAAGCCCCGGGGATCGGCCCGGTCCGCAAACGCCGCCTCCTGGAACACTTCCCCAACCTGGAGGCCATCAAAGCCGCCACCGCGGCGGAGATCGCGGCCCTGCCGGGGTTTAATCAGAGACTGGGGGAGCGTTTGAGAGAATGGCTGGATAGGGCAGGTGAGGGCACGTAGGGGCGGGTTTTAAGCTCGCCTCCACTATCCAGGTGCAGGTTTGTCAGGCGATGATAATTTGCGTGCTTATCTTGGTGTCCAACTCTTGATGGATTCGTAAAAAGTCAGAAAAGGCTCTATTTATGGAATTCGCTTTCAATAAAATCAATGAGTTACAACCCGGTTTTTTGAAAATTCTTACTTTTTACGGAACCATCAGTATTGGTTCTCTTTCTTTGCCAGGGCTGTGTTCATGCTATTATGACAGAAGAGTCTGGAGTACAATACCCGCCATCATCTAAGGTTGATATTCTTTTAGCGCCTCCTTCCCGCCCTTACAAGCAGATTGCCATCTTAGAAAGCAAGGCTGAAAATTCTACAACGGCAATGGCTCGCATAAGAGAAAGGGCCAAAGAAATAGGAGCCGATGCCATAATGCCAATTAACAGGGAAACCAATACAGTGGTTGTAACAGGGTTTGGTGGGAAGGGGAGCTTTTTTATGGTCCCGATTACAGAAACAAATGTTTCAATGGTGGCAATAAAATACATGGATTAATGCCCCATCTGGCCTCCTGGAATTGGCTGGCTGGAGAAAACTTAAAAGGGGTTAACCCTACTTAGCTGATAGGACAAACCAAGGCGGGGTCCGGTGTGGCCCTGCCTTTTTTGGCCTATATGAACGCATGAGAAGGCCCAGGAGAGGCGGTTGGGTAAATTACCAGAAATCTCCTCGCCCCAGAGCTGGGCGCGGCCTTCGATGGGCAGGGCGTCCGCCAACGCTTGCGCCGTGGGGGAATCGCCCAGGTAGCCATTGAGCCGCATATTCTCAACCACCACCACAATTTCCGTGGGCATCACGCCTCCTCCATCTCTTCCACCACCAGGGCCGCGAGCATCGGGAACAGCAGCTCGTGGTGGCCGGTCAACGCATAGCCTTGCCCCGCACCAATGGTGGCCCGCCGCACCACATTGGTGAGCGGCCGGTAGTGCTGCACAAAATCCAGGTTCACCGTAGTCAGGGGCGCCACCGGGTGGCCCAGGTTGCGGGCCAGGGTGAGGGCCTTCAGGAAGACTTCCGGGATGATCACCGCGGAGCCCAGGTTGATAAAGACCCCGTGGTCGAGCTCGCTGACCAGGGCCGCGAACCGGCGAAAATCCAGGTGGGTCGTTGCGCCCAGGGCTTCCGGAGAAACCGACGGGTGGAGGTGGATGATGTCGGCGCCCACCGCCACGTGCACCGTCAGGGGAACTTCCAGGGCCGCGGCCGCGGCCACCAGGCTCAGGTCCTTATGGGGAAAATCGCTCTCCAAAAGACGCCGGCCCACCGCTTGGCCCAGGCCCAAACCAAGCTTGGCTCCCCAGGCGATGGCGCGGTTCAAAAATTCGGCGGTTTCCCGGGCCATGCCGAAGCGCCCGCAGCCCAGGACCTCATCCACGTCCTCCGAGGTGCGGCCCACCATGGCCACCTCGGCGTCGTGGATGATGCCGGCGCCGTTCATGGCCACGCCGGTGATCAAACCCCGCTTCAGCAGATCGATGAGCACGGGGCTCAAACCTACCTTGATGGGGTGGGCCCCCATCCCCAGGAGCACCGGCCGCCCCTGACGCCGGGCCCGCACCCAGGCCGCGGCCACTTCTCGCAAGGCCTCGCCCGCCAGGATCCGGGGCAGGCGGTCCACAAACTCCCGGAAGCCGCCCCCTCTCCGCCAGGGGCGGCCAAAGTCCTGGAAGCTGACCTTGGAATGCCGCTCCGACAAACTATAAGTCTTGATGCCGTCCAGGGAAAGAGGTTCAAGTTTTTTCATCCGGCCTCCGGGTATTTCCTGGCCTGAAAAGTTCAGGGTGCGTTCTACGCATCAATTAATCAGAGGAAATGGCGGGCAATGCCCGCCCTACATATTTCCCCCATCAAGGGGGAGGGAATAAGCCAAGTCATTTAGGCAAGATATATCCGGGACATAACACTATCCCGTAAATTTTTCCGGGAAGAGCAGGTAGTCCACCAGGTCGCAGAGCACGTGCCCGATGGTGATGTGGACTTCCTGGACCCGGGGGGTGTTCCGGGAGGGCACGATGAGGGCCGCGTCGGAGGCGGCCGCCACGGGACCGCCGTCGCCGCCGCTCAGGGCCAGGGTCTTGAGACCCAGGGCCCGGGCCGTTTCGAGCCCGGCCACGACGTTGGCAGAGTTGCCGCTGGTGCTGATGCCCCAGGCCAGGTCCCCGGGCCTTCCTAAAGCGCGCACCTGCTTGGCGAATATCTCCTTAAAATCGTAGTCATTAGCCACCGCGGTGAGAATCGAGGTGTCGGTGGTCAGGGCCAGGGCGGCCAGGGGCGGTCGCTCCACCTGGAACCGGTTGACAAACTCCGCGGCCAGGTGCTGGGCGTCCGCGGCTGACCCGCCGTTCCCGAAAATCAGCACCTTGCCCCCGGACTTGAAGACCTGGGCCAGCAGCTTGGCGGCCCCGGCCACCCGCGGCCCTTGCGCCTCAAGCACCCGCCGCTTGAGATCTATGGACTCGTTGAACGCCTCCCGAAACCGGGTTTCCAGACTCATGTCTTCTCCCGCCATTTTCCAGGTTGGGAAAGTTAAATGGTGCGCAGTGCGCACCCTGATACGAAAAAACTCGTTTCCAAGCCGTAACTCATGATCCCTTGGCTCACCCGAAACAGCGAAAAGTCGATGGGGCGGGCCTCCGTGCCCGCCGCCTTTGGTGGCACATCGCGGCCTATGGCCGCAACCAAACTGAAAAAATGACCTAATTACTTTGTAAAATCATCAGGATACAGGCTAAATCTTGTTGAAAAAACCAGAAACTCAAGTTCAGTAGCACAGGCTTCCAGCCTGTGCGTCGCACCGGCAAGATGCCGGTGCCCCCAAGAACCTTTCAAGACAGGGGCTTGGGAACCAGGAAAAAAATTCTCCTTCAGTGGCACAGGCCTCTGGCCTGTGGAAAAGGTAACGCTTCCGATACGCCCACAGGCTGGAAAGCCTGCGCCACTATCACGATACCCCCTCTTGGCCTTCTCAAACCAACAATTTCAGATAGCGCGCCGGACTGAAATGTACGGTCTCCATCAAGGCCACCAGCTGCTTGGCCAGGGTCTGGGCCTTGGGGTCCTGGGAGGCCCGGGCCGCCAGCGCCGGAAACCGGTCCCGCATCAGGGCAAAGAGGTAATTCTGGGCCTCGGTGAGTTCCAGGGTGAGAGGCATCCGATCCACGAAACTCAAAAAGTCGTTCAGGCGAGTCACGGTTTCCATGTCGAAGGCGTCGGCCAGGTCCCGGAGGCGCCGGTGCAGGATGCGCCCCAGAATCTCGGCCCCCTCATGGGTCTCCAGTTGCAGCCCCATGAGCTGGGCATCCTGGATCACCTCCAGAATTTCCTCGGAAGCGGCAAGAGAAGTCGGGTCCGGCTCCATCCGGCGCAGAAGTTCCACCAGGCGCCGGTTCAGGGTGATCTCTCCCAGGGCCCGGTACAGGCGCGGCAGGGGCAGACCTTCCACCGCCATGGCCTTGAGCAAGGGCCGGGTTTGCCCAAAATTATGGGCAATCGCCTCCACCGCCTCTTCCCGGTTGGGCCGCAACAGGTCCTGGAAGACCTGGAGTTTCTCTTCCTGGAAAATATCATGGATGCTGTAGTAGGTCTCCCCCAGCCGCCGCACCATGAGGGGGATCAAGTCCTCCGGGGTCTCCTCCAGGACCCGGAAGAACTCCTCCCGCAAGGTGAGAAACTCCTGGGGCGAGGGGTTGGCCTGTCCCTGGGTGCGGTAGAGATAGCTTCCCAAGAACGCGGTGAAAAACGCCAGGGTCCGGCTCGCCAGGGTGATGCCCGAAGTCAGGCGCAAACGCCCGGCGGCGAACTGCAATGAACCCTGGGTCTTCTCCTCCAGGTCCATGGGTTCCACCCGGTAGTGGTAAATGTGGTGAGGGCACTGGCGTTCCCGGTCCTTAAGCCACGAAATCACCCACTGGTTGGCTACCTTGGGGTAATCCACCACCGCCGGCTTAATCCGCTTCTGGTAAATAGTGAGGCCGTTGCCCTCCTTGGGAACATTGCTCACCGCCCGCTCCAGGATTTTCAGGAAAGGGGCCTCCAGGGGCTCAGCGGTAAAATCCTGCCCCAACTGCAGGGCCCGGGCGGCGTACTTGATCACCTGCAAGGACTCCAGCCCTGAGATATCCGCAAAGAACCAGCCGCAGCTGGTGTACATCAGCAGAGAGTGGCGCTGCATCTCCAGGAGATTCAGGGCCGCCACCCGGTCGTCCTCTCTCAGGTTGGGCGCTCCCTGCCGGGCGAAGAAGTCATCAAGGACGCTGTTGCCGCGGTCCAGGATGACGTCCACGTAGGCATTGCGGGCCTGCCAGGGGTCCTGGAAGTACTTCTGGCCCTCGGCCTCGAAGATGGCCGCCAGTTTTTCATTCAAAAAATCGAAGGATTCCCGCAAGGGGGTCCGCCAACGCTGATTCCAGCCAGGCTGGCCGCCGGTGGAACATCCGCAGTTCTCCTTCCAGCGCCCCACCCCGTGGGTGCAGCTCCAGGAGCTGCCTTCGCCCTGAGGTCCCAGGGCAAGCTCCACCTCCATTTTCGGTGGCGCCAGCGCCAGAAACGCCGCGTAATTGGTGAGTTGGAACCCCTGGGAGGGCAGCACCTGCGTGAGGGCATGGGCCAGGGCCAGCTCGCCGAATTTCTTGTGGTGCCCGTAATTCTCGCCGTCGGTGGCCACGTGCAGCAGCTGCGGACGCAGGCTGGCCGGCGAAAAACCGTCCGCCAGCCGGGCCGCCAGCCGGTAGCTGTCGGCGAGCAGGTCCCCGAAGCTGATATCCGCAGCCACCTTGCCGTTATAGAAAAAAACGTCGATGTAGCGCCGCCTCCGGGTATCCGCCGCCGCCCCCGGCAAAAAGCAGCGGTAGGCCTGGGTGGTATCCAGGGCGTCCGCCGCCGGGGTCCACTCTCCGCCGGCCAGGGGGCGTACGCGCTTGGCCTGGTAAGGCGACAGGAGGACGAACTTCATGCCGTGGTCCACCAGGGTGGCCAGGGTGGGGTAGTTCACCGCGGTCTCCGGCAGCCACATGGCCGCGGCCGGCCGCCGGAACCGGTGCTCGAAGTCCTTGAGGCCCCAAACGACCTGGGTTTCCCGGTCCCGGGCCCTGGCCAGGGGCAGGATGGCATGGTTGTAAGCCTGGGCCATGGCGTTGCCGTGCCCCAGGGCCGCCAGACTCTGGGCATCGGCCTCCAGGATTCTGGCATAGGTGTCCGGCGCCTGCTCCTTAAGCCAGCCGATGAGGGTGGCCCCAAAATTAAAGCTGAGATGCTGATAATTGTTGACGATATCCAGGATGCGGCCCTGGCCGTCGTAGACTCGGGCCGCGCCGTTGGGGCGATAGCACTCGGCGGTGATGCGGGCATTCCAGTCATGGTAGGGGGAGGCGCTGGGCTCCACTTCGATCTGTTCGATCCAGGGATTTTCCCGGGGAGGTTGATAAAAATGGCCGTGGATGACCAGGTATCCCTGGGGCGAGATTTTTGCCGGTAACCAGTCCATGTCTGCTCCGTGTCCGAGAGGTTGTCCCCCCGCCATACCCTCGCCGCTTCTGCCCGGGGGAGGCAGAAAGTTCGCACTGGCAAAAAATTGAAGTTACGTCATAATAATGCGGGCGAGGAGTCGAGTCAATCGCAGGCTGTAAGAGGAGGCGGATAAAACGCCCTTTTCCTCAACCCCCTTTAAAACCGGTCTTTTCTGTGATTTAACCCCGCGATTGGGTTGACAAGGGCAGAAAATCCGATAAACTTGATTGTCTAAAGTTCGTATTTTGTGGAGGCTACAGTGTACGCCATTATTAAAACCGGCGGGAAACAATACCGCATCTCCCCCGGGGATGTGCTCCGGGTGGAGCGCCTTCCGGGCGAGCGCGGCGATGAAGTGATTCTGGACCAGGTCTTGATGGTGACTGACGGAGTCGCCATTCAGGTCGGCCAACCCCTGGTTCCCAACGCCACGGTGCGCACCCAGATCGTGCGCCAGGGCAAAGGCAAGAAGGTCCTGATCTTCAAAAAGAAACGCCGGAAAAATTATCGCCGCAAGCAGGGCCACCGGCAGCTGTTCACCGCCTTGCAAATCGATGAAATTGTTTTATAATTAAGCCAGATGCCAGCCGCGTAACTCTCGGCGAACCCGACTGCTGAGGGAACTGCCCGACGAGTAATTTCGTGGCCGCATAGGCGCAGGAGAACAACCATGGCACATAAAAAAGCTGGCGGCAGTTCCCGCAACGGTCGGGATAGCGCCGGGAAACGCCGCGGGGTGAAAAGGTACGCCGGGCAATCGGTGAAGGCGGGCACCATCTTGGTGCGCCAGGTGGGCACCCGCATCCACCCGGGGACCAACGTGGGCATGGGCCGTGACTTCACCCTGTTTACCAAAATCGACGGGGTGGTGAAATACGAGGCCTTTGGCAAAGATCGTAAGCGGGTCAGCGTTTTCCCAACCACTTGAAGGCCTTTCCCGATGAGGTCGATATCACGGTCCGGGCCGGCAACGGTGGCCCGGGCTGTGTCAGCTTCCTCCGGGCCCGCTTCCAGCCCTCGGGCCGACCCGACGGCGGTAATGGCGGAGCCGGGGGCGATGTCATCCTCGAAGTCTCCTCTTCCCTTCGCACCTTAAGCCTTTTCAAGCGCCGGCGCGTCCTCCAGGCGGAAAACGGCCGCCGCGGCATGGGCAAGGACCGGCACGGCAAAAACGGCGCCCCGGTGATCGTCCCGGTGCCCTCGGGCACCCGGGTCTTTGACGCCGACACCGGCAGGCTCCTTAAAGACCTCATGGTCCCCGGGGAACGCCTGGCGCTGGCCAAGGGCGGCCGGGGCGGCAAGGGCAACGCCCACTTCACCTCCTCCCGGATGCGCTCCCCCCGCTTCTGCCAACCCGGCGAGCCGGGCCGGGAACGCCGCATTCACCTGGAACTCCAGATCCTGGCGGACGTGGGCCTGATGGGGGCCCCCAATGCCGGAAAATCCACCCTGCTCAAGGCTCTCACCGCCTCCAAGGCTCGAGTCGGCGCCTTTCCCTTCACCACCCTGAGTCCCCAGCTGGGGGTCATGGGGCCGGAAAATGATCACGAGCCCCTGATCCTGGCGGAAATCCCCGGCCTCATCACCGGGGCCCACCTGGGCAAGGGTCTGGGGCACCAATTTTTGCGGCACCTGCAGCGCACCAGGCTCCTTATCCAGATCATCGACTTAAGCGAAGTTGACCCGGACGCCCCCCTGGCGCCGCTCCACATGCTGGAAGAAGAAATGCGCAATTTTGACCCCTCTTTGCTGGACAAACCGCGCCTGGTGGCGTTAAATAAGATTGACGCGCTGGCCCCGGACTTTCCCCAGGTCCAGATGGTCCGGGCTTACGAACATACCGGGTGGCGGGTGTTCGCCGTCTCCGCCCAGACCGGCGCCGGGCTCTCCCCCTTGCGGGAAGTCATCTGGAAATTTTTTGTAAGGGATCAAGATTAGCCTGATAGGCAAAGTCGGCGACAATAGAATCGCCGGTCATAAAAGTTAGGCCACGAGACGCCACGCCCAACGGCCATGGATCACTTACGACAGCTACGACAGCAATACCTGAGTAAAGCCAGGCGAGTCGTCCTCAAGCTGGGGAGCGCGGTCCTCACCGCGGCCGACGGCCTCAACCAGCCCCTCATCCAGCGCCTGGTGGGGGAGATCAGCCACCTGCGCTCGGAGGACCGGGAGTTTATCCTGGTTTCTTCCGGGGCCATCGCCGCCGGCTGCCGCAAGCTGGGGTTCTCGTCCCGCCCCGCGGGCATCCCCCAGGCCCAGGCCGTGGCCGCCGCGGGCCAGAGCGTTATGATGCACACCTACGAGTTGGCCTTTGCCGAGTTCGGCCTCAAGGTGGCCCAGATTCTTTTAACCCACGACGACCTGGAATCCCGGCACCGCTTCTTGAACGCCCGGAACACCCTCTTCACCCTGCTTGGCTGGCAGGTGGTGCCCATCATCAACGAAAACGACACCGTGGCCACGGATGAGTTGAAGTTCGGCGACAACGACAACCTGGCCGCCCTGATCTGCAACCTGGTGGGCGCCGACCTCCTGGTGCTCCTCACCGACACCGACGGCCTCTTCGATCAAGACCCCCGGCAACATCCCGACGCCCGCCTGTTTCACCGGGTGGAGACCATCAACGCCGACATCGAGCGCGCCGCGGGTAAACGCCCCGGCGCCCTGGGCCGGGGCGGCATGGTGAGCAAGATCCAAGCCGCCAAAAAGGCCGGGGCCGCAGGCCTCCCCACCCTCATCGCCAACGGCCTCACCCCCGGCATCCTGGAGAAAATCTTTGCCGCCCACGAGGTGGGCACCCTGTTTTTGCCCCAGGACCAGAAACTCACCAGCCGCCAGTACTGGCTGGCCTATAACGTCACCCCCAAGGGGGCCATCCTGGTGGACCCCGGGGCCCGGAAGGCCTTGGTGCATGGCCACAAAAGCCTGCTGCCCGCCGGCATCCTGGAGGTCTTCGGAGGCTTCCGCAAAGGCGACGCGGTGCACCTCATGGACACCGACGGCAAACCCTTCGCGGTGGGGCTCACCAACTACTCCGCCCGGGAGATCGGCCGGATCAAGGGCCGCCAGTCCCAGGAAATCGCCCAATCCCTGGGCCATAAGGCCTACGACGAAGTCATCCACCGGGATAATTTGGTCATTTTCCCGGAGGTTTGAGGAGAAGAGGGAGGATTTGGGGGAGGGGGCAAAGGGCTTTTTCGTAAGTAGCCCTTTCCCCCTCCCCCAGACCCCCTCCCCCGATCCCATAAGGGGAAATTGGTAGCACCGGCGTCCCGCCTGTGCAATTGTCGGGTGGGCACTGCCCACCATTAGAATTTCCTCTTATATGGTCGAAAAATGACTGAAAACAAATTTTCATTAGTTGACCTTGGAAAGTTATCTAAGCCCATTAGCAAGCTTATCGACACCGTGAGCCAAGGCATTGGCACTTTATACGAACGCAAAAGGGGAGCCTAATTGGAATTATTATGTTGATTCTTACAAATATTTTACTGATAATTATGATGTCTATTTGTCTTGTCCAATAGAAAAAAAATATAGAAAGAAGTATATTATGAACCTTGATGACGCTATTGTCCTGGAAACCTTTTCCAACCGCATCGAGGCCGAGATGGCCGCGGGGTTGCTGGAGTCCGAGGGCGTCGAGGCCATGGTCAGGGCCGACGACGCCGGCGGGGCCTATCCCATGCTCCAGTTCGTCCGGGGGGTGCGCCTCATGGTGTTCAAAGGGGACGAGGCCCGGGCCCGGGAAATCCTGGCCGCCATGGCGGAGGCCGGGGACCTCGTCACCGAACTGTAGTTCTTATACTGAGTTGCGCTCAAAAGGCTATCTTCTGTAGCCGCAGGCTTTTATATGAGAGTGTAGCTCATGAGGAGTTACCGTGAAAGTCCAAATCCCCCTTTGCCAAAGGGGGACTTTAAAACCCCCCTTTAAAAAAGGGGGGTAGGGGGGATTTTCAGCCTCGGGGGTGAGACCTTTGTGATTCATGGACGTTTAGCCTGCGCCGGCACAGGCAAGGAAGCCTGTGCCACCAAGAAAATGTAAAAAACGCCGTCTTCCCATTTGAATACTCTACCTTTGACATCAAATTGGTATAAGCAGTGAGCAGCATGGTGCGCACCGCGCACCATGAAATTCCCTGTTTATTTCTCTCGCGGAAAAATAAAAGCCTTAAGGCGCTCGAAATATGTCTTGCCTCCCACCACATAGGTGTCGTTGTGGTGCGCCCCGTGGATGATATAAAGATCCTTGGGCGAGTTGGCCGCGGCAAAGAGGCGCCGGCCCATCGCCACCGGGATGATCTCGTCGTCGGCGCCGTGGACGATAAGCACCGGCACCCTGACTTGATCGATTTTCCCCAGGTTGTCGTAGGGTACTTTGGGGCGCCAGTCGAACAGGAAGGGGGCGAGCATTTTGGCCATGTCCGAGGAGTTGGTGAAGGCCGACTCCAGGATCAGGGCCCGGCAGGGTTTTCGGATGGCCAGGTCCGTGGCCAGGGCGGTGCCCAGGGAGCGCCCGAACAAGACAATGTCCCCGCCGGGTATCCCTCGGGTCTCGGCCACGTAGCGGTAGGCCGCATCCGCGTCCAAAAAGGTGCCCTCCCGGCTGATGCGGCCCTGGGAGCGGCCGTACTCCCGGTAGTCGAAAATGAAGACCTGGACCCCCGCCAGGTCATGGAGCAGCTTGATGTTTTCCAGGCGGTGGCTGATGTTGCCGGCGTTGCCGTGGAACCACACGAAGACCGGCGCCCCGGCCTTAGGCACCCACCAGCCGTGGAGCTGGACGCCGTCCGCGGCCTCAAAGAAGACGTCCTCGTATTTCAACCCGAAATCCGCCGGGGTGCCGACAAGATAAGGGTCGGGGAAAAAGACGATGCCCTTTTCGGAATATTCCAGGATCATGGCGGCCCCGTTGGCGATGCGTCCCGTTTCCGGCAAGCCCGAAATCTCACAGCCAGGTTCATGACCATCTGACCACAACCGGGCGATGGAAAACTGTAGGCGGATAGTGTCGGCGGCCAGGTAGGGTGCGTTTTACGCACCATGAAGTGGCGTGTGCAACGGTCCCGACGCGGCACTCAAAAAAATAAAAAATAAGGATCTGCCTGATAGTATACCCTTTTTCGTCGGGATACAAAAAAATAATCCTGGATGGTGACCGTTAAAGGGAGTTCTCCCGATCAGTTTCAACCCATAAAAAATCCCACGATGTAGCTCAGGGCCAGGACCGAGATGACGATTCCCAGGCCGATGCGGATCACCTGGCCGGAAATGAACTTCTGGAGGCGGGCCCCGATGTACATGCCGCAGAAACCGCCCACGCCGAAGAGGGCCCCCAGGAGCAGATCGGGATGAATGCCGAGAGCGCAGTAAATCCCTACACCGGCTACCGAGGTTGCCAGGGTGCCCAAAAGCGCCGCACCGGCAATGGTGTACATGGGGAGCTTAAAGATCGCCGCCAGAAAGGGGGCGATAATGGCGCCGCCGCCGATGCCGTAGGTGCCGCCGATGAGCCCCACCACCAGGGCCAGGAGGAACAGGGCCGGGACGTTGAAGTAGAAGGTTTCCCCCAAAAATTCGTAAGCAACCTGCTTGAAGCTCCAACTCACGGTCCGGACCCGGGCGGCAGGCGGCAGGCCCCGGCCGGTGCGGTGGCCCGATGCCGCCAGGACCTTCTGGAGGCGTTCCTGGACCTGGGCCTCGAATTCCTGGATATGGGCTTTCTGGCGTTTGGCCCAGGGGGTCTGCTCATAGAGCAGGCGCAGGCCGATATACAAGAGCACACAGCCCACGAAAAGCTTGAAGTGGTGGGGATTCGGCAACCAATCTTTGCGAATCAAGGCGCCGAACCAGAGTCCCGGCAGCGTGCCCAGGATGGTGGCGCCGGCCACCGGCCAGTTCATCCGGCCCTCCCGGATAAAGCGGTAAACGCCGCTGGGGATGGCCACGATGTTAAAGACCAGGTTGGTGGGAGAAACCGCCGGGCTGGTGAAGTTGAGGAAGCTTACCTGGAAAGGCAGCAGCAGAAAGGCCCCGGAGACGCCGCCCATGGAGGTGAAGGTGGAGACGACCAGGGCGATGAGAGGTGGAATGAGCGGGTTGATTTCCACGCCGGACACGGGAAAAAGCATAAACCACCTTTTGTGTAATTTTTCACAAAATTAGTCAAAATTGACAACGCTGTCAAGATTAAATTTGGGGGAAAGCGAGGGGAGGGATCCTTACGCTGGAATGGATCAGACAACCTCTCCATCTTGAGTTGCCTGGCCCAAAGAAGTTTTCACGACAGGTTCTCTCCCGGCTTTCCGGTTTCCGACAATCACTGGAGCCTTATAGCGTTTGCCATAAATTCCTTCCCCTTGGAGGTTCTCAAATCCCCCTAAATCCAATGCTGTTCACTTAGCACCCGAGCTTTCAAAAAATCCGGGAACGCATTTATCAACGACAGGGAGAAAGTGATTAATTCCCCCTCACCCTAACCCTCTCCCCCATTGGGGGAGAGGGAATAAAGAAGGATATCCGGTAATTCTCCCTCTCCCCCCGGCGGGGGGAGAGGGCTGGGGTGAGGGGGGGCATCCTCGCCCCAGCAACCCATCGAAATAGCCAAACCTTAAGTGAACCGTATTGCCCCTAAATCCCCCTTTTTCAAATGGGGACTTTCCCAGCAATTCTCTGTAGTTCCCCCCTTTTCTAAAGGGGGGTTAGGGGGGATTAGAATGATTCCGCTATCGGAAAAAACTTTTGGCAATCGCTATAAAATCCCCCGCCCAGAACCCATTGCGCTATCCAGGTCATGTCTTCAACTTATTGCCATTATTAATAATTTTCGGATAGCGGCAACCATCCATCCATCCACCCTGTTGGGCCATTTTCCCCCTGATCCACAGAACTGGGGTATTTAGAGTGCAAAAATCAGGGTTATCCTAATTTACATCAAGTCGCTTCCAGCATAATTATTGGTGAAATTAAAAAAATGCTCTTTTTGAAGGGGCAGTGGTCTGTAGTTTCACATTGTTTTTGAACTATTTCCTTGACAATTTGTTACCATTTTTGGAAACATGCTGGTTACAGGGCGCTGAACCGATTGAAGAGGATCTGGGGTGTGATAATTTTTCGGAGAAAGGGGGTTATCATGAAATTATTGGGAGTAGTAACGGTAATTGCTCTGGTTTGTTCGGGATGCACCGTATCTCACCGTTCTGAGGTAATTGACACGGATAAACTTGGCGGATATGCCTCGGGCGCTTATAACGCTAAGAGTCACGGCCCCTCTGGAAAAGTGGCTGTGGGAGGGTCAGGATACGGCGCGGGCGGGGCTGGCGCGGGCTTTGGCATGGCGTGGATTTGCGCTGAAACCGGGCCCCCCAAGAGTGGCGCCTATGATTTTGCCAGGGCTATTGCCATGATTAATTACAGCAAAAAACTGAAGAGCGTCAAATATGATGAAGTCGGTGGGGTCATTGACTACGAATTCGAGACGATGCCGGTCTCTTCTGTGAAAGCCGCCCAACCGGGGCCGGGGGCCAAGCCGAAACTACCGCCGTCATTCGGCCATCAACCCATTGACTAGGAAGGGTGGTCTTTATGGACAAGAAAATCATTGCGGTTGCGGCACTTGCATTCTGGTGTTTGGGTTATCTAGACGCTCATGCTCAAGGGGCAGGCGACTACAGCCGGGAGTTATCGCCGCGGGTTGCCACTGATGCGCCCAAAGCGGTGGGAGAAAGTGATTTGGTTTTTGACCCTTTGACGCCTGATATTTCGGCGCTGCCCGACTACCGTGATCTCCCCTTCCCCAAGAACTTACAGACGCAAGGGGTCGCCCGGCGCTATACCGGAATTATCAAGAATAAGACGCGGTACGAAGTGTCCGTGCCTTCCGAAAACAGCGGCGCGGCCCTGATCATCCCTGCCAACAGCTGGATAGAGTATACTATCTGGACCCGGCGTGCCGCGGTGACGGCATATCACGACGGCAAGCCGTTTTATTGCCTGAAACTCGCCGCCCATCCCAATGAGTATCCCTTCATGTGCAGCAAATACGATTTCATGGCGGAGATCGTCAAACCGGAGGGGGTGGTGGGTCAGTATAAGCCCATGAAAAAGAGGAAGCGGGTCAAGAAGCAACCCGAGTGTTAATTCGGGGTTGTAAGGATTAGGGGAGGAAAACTTTCCACCCGTCATCTGCCGATAAAATTAAGGTAATTTCTCTTCAAAGGTGCGTCTTACGCACCTTTGCATGAGGATGGTGGCGGGAACGACGGACTAGCCGTATACACTTTTCCAGCCAAATTGTGCTACAATGGCACGTGATGGACCGGCGGGAATTTGTCAAGCAGGTGGGGCTAGGCCTGGCCGCAGGCTGGGTCGGGGGCCGGCTGTCCTGGCCGTTGCCGGCCTGGGCCGCGGAGCCGAAGGTTCGACTGGCGCTTTTGGCCGACGCCCATCTCAAGGACGGCAATGACCGGCGCCCCGAGGCCCTGACTTTGGCCCGGGCGGTGGCGGAGATCCGCGGCCTGTCGCCGCCGCCGGACCTGGTGCTCTTCGCCGGCGACCTCGCCCACCGAGGCCGGCCCGACGCCCTGGATTTGGGGAAAGAAATCCTCGCGGATCTGCCCGCGCCCTTCTGGGCGGTGCGGGGGGAAGGGGATCACGGCCCGGGGGGAAAATCCGCCTGGGTCCGGCGCTGGGGGGAGCCCTGGTTCTCCCGGGCGTTTCGGGGTTTTCAGGTTCTGGGATTAGACACCTTGCTCAACCCCGCAGCCGGCGGACCGGTCTTTGAGATCGGGGCGGCCCAACGCCAGTGGCTGGCCCGGGAGTTGGCCCGCCTTTCCCCCGCCACCCCCCTGATCATCTTTTCCCACGCCCCCCTGGCGCGCCTCTTTCACCCGTGGCAGCAGTGGACCGGGGACGCTCCGGAGATCGCCCCGATCCTGGCGCGTTTTAATCAGGTGCTGTGCGTCCACGGGCACGCGCATGGGGCAGGGATCAGGGGTCAGGGGTCAGGGGCCAGGAATGATGGTAATGATGCCAATAATTTTTGCAGTTGGTCTTTAACCGGAAACCGAAAACCGAAAACCGAAAACCATCTCTCACTGCCCGCCACCGCCTGGCCCCGGCCCCTGGCGGTGCAGGGGACGCCGGCGGCCATGCGCCCCGGGCTGGGGCCCCGCGGCTGCGGCTGGGCCTTGGCCACCCTGACCCCCACCTCCCGGCACTTCCGGCCCTATCTCTGGCAGGCCTGAGACGGTTGAGGGGAGGGGTGCGGGAACACCATTTTCACCCCCTTCAGAAAAAGCAAGGGGCGCGGCGCGCCCCCTAGGGGCGGTCTACTACCTCTACCCGCTCACCGCCCACTGCTGAAAAATTTACTCCACCGAAACGTCTTGAAGCTCGGGTTCTGCCTCGGGCGGGCCGGTCTCCCGGCGGTTCAGCACCTCCTCCACTTTGGCCTCCAGGCGGGCGATGAGGGGAGGTAAGGTGGTTTCGTTGAGGGCCGAGACGGCCACCCCGCGATGCAGGCGGCAGTGCAAGGCCGCCAGGTTGGGGTCCGCCAAGTCCTGTTTGTTGAAGACGGTCAACACGGGCTTGTCCTGGAGGGCCAGCGACGTGAGAATGTCGCCCACCACGGCCATCTGCTCGATGAAGCGGGGGTTGCTCAGGTCAACCACGTGGATGAGGAGGTCGGCGTCCTCCAGTTCTTCCAGGGTGGCCTTGAAGGCTTCCAGGAGATTCTGGGGCAGGTTCTTGATAAACCCCACCGTATCCGTGATGATCACCTCCCTTTCCTTCGGGAAGCGCAGGCGGCGGCTGGTGGGGTCCAGGGTGGCGAAGAGCCGGTCTTCGGCCAGGACCGCGGCGTTGGTCAACGCATTGAACAGGGTGGATTTCCCGGCGTTGGTGTAGCCGATGATGGAGAGGATGGGGAGGTTTTGACGCCGACGGGGCTGACGCCGCTCCCGCCGTTCATTCCTGATCCGGGACAGGTCCTGCTGGAGCCGGTGGAGGCGTTCCCGGAGGCGGCGGCGGTCCATTTCCAGTTTGGATTCCCCGGGGCCCCGGCCGCCGATGCCGCCCATGAGCCGGGAGAGGGCGTCGCCTTTGCCCACCAGCCGGGGCAGAAGGTATTTCACCTGGGCCATCTCCACCTGCAGCTTGCCTTCCCGGCTGCGGGCCCGCTGGGCAAAAAGGTCCAGGATGAGCTGGGTGCGGTCGATGACCTTGAGCTCGGAGAAGTTGGTGATGGAGCGCACCTGGGACGGGCTGAGTTCGGCGTCGAACACCAGCATGTCGACTCCCTGCTGGAGGGCCTGAATGACCAGTTCCGAGAGTTTGCCCTTACCCATAAGGAAGCGGGGGTCGAACCGGGGCCGGCGCTGCAGGATGGTGGCCGCCACGTTAAGACCGGCGGAGCGGGCCAGTTCCTTGAGTTCTTCCAGGGAATCCTCGGCCGCGGGGCGATTGGCTCCGGTGACGCCGATCAGAATGGCCCGCTCCCGGCTTTTCCCCGCCCCGGCGGGCGCTAGGCGGGAAAATTCCGCTTCCAGGGAAACCACCAGGGCTTCGAAATCCAGACTTAAGGCGCCCACCTGCCGGGCCTTGATGACGGCCCAACTCTGACCGTCCACCGGCTGGGGCAGGAGGTGGGCAATCTCGATGGCGCCCGGCTGGCCGTCGGCCACGGCGAGTGCGGCCACCGCATCCAGGCGCAGCAAGGCCAGGTCCATGAGATCGTCATGGCTCAGGGGGCTTAAGTCCAGGTGGGTGTGAATCAGGCGGAGGCCCTTGAGGCGGCCCTTGACGCCCCGCGCCCGGGGCAGGGTGGGAATGAGCAGGCCCTTGGCGTCCCCCACGATGACGTAGGCCACCGCGCCCTGGCGGTCCACCAGGACCCCGATTTGGCGGCGCATCTCGGTGGAAATCTCCGCCAGCTGCCGGGCCAACTCCAGGCTCAGCAGTTGGGCCGGCGGCACCCTGCGGCGATACAGGCGCTCTAAGGCCCGATATTGATGGGTTTTTAAGCCGGTGAGATTACCTAATGGACGGTGGATCTTGACTTACCTCTTGAGAGTTTGGAGTTCTTACTTTCCTCCAGGGTACACCTACCTCCAGAGTTTTTCGCATTTTCAATCCGTAAGGGTGATTTTAACTTCAATTGCTGGAATTGACAATTAATTACCAGCATTAACTTATCATGCCGTAATAGCGCCAGGCGTCCGGCAGTTCGGATGTCAAGGGCATCGGAATCCTGCGGCGCCATTACCACTCCATCCTGAAAACTGCATCTTGCCAATGAGAGTGAATTAAAAGTGCATAAAAATTTGGCTCGCCAGGTTTTTTATTGTCTGCAGCTATTGCCTGACGTAACCTTTGATCATATTCCTGGGTTCGAGTCTCACGCAGGTCTCCGATTTTATGGAAAAACAATGGTTGCGTGATCATCTCCCAATGAAGCTTATTGCATTCAGTCCCTCCCATTCTATAAAGCGTAGAATATGAACAATCTTGAAAGAGACGCGTAATCAATGAAATTGTCCGCGGGGTGTATTGTCTAACGCCATGCTCCAAGTTCAGCTTAAGGCAGGCCCGTGATGGAAACAAATGAACCTGCATGACGCTTTTCGATGTGCGTCTAACAAATTCGCGGATATGCTTAAAGTAAGTTAAATCATTTTTAAAGTGCTCGATGGCAGATTGGGAAATAAATAAGTTAATATCTTCTGGTATATAATCTATAATGTCAGCGCTATCTAATCTATGAAACGATAAATTAGGATAACGTTCCTCCAGAACGTTCCAGTTATCATGCTGAGAAAGGTCCACGCCAGTGTAGTTCGCAATGATATTTTTGGAGTATGATTGTAATTTTACCCCATAATTGCCTGAGCCGCAACCTGTGTCAAAAATATTTATCTCTCCTAATTCTGATCGAATCAACCACCATGGAAGCTGTAACCAAAACAAATCACTTAATTTTCTAGAGGGTGAACTTTTAATATCAGTTTGGCTCCAGTTTGCTTCTGAAATATCTGCTATAAAATCTCGCGTAAGTAAGGCAGGGTCTTTCGCATTTGAAAAGAAGTTATTATTTGCCCAATTAAGAATAAACCATAGAAAGCGATTAGCTTTATTCAATTTCTCGTCAGCATTGAGAGTGTGAACCGATGTACTATTCATCTGCCTCTTTCCATCAATAACCAGATATTATAGTTAAAGTTTGTAAACCTAAAGATTGCCTAAACTTAGTTATCTGCATGATCATCATCTCCGGGGCCAACAAATACCGGCAATAAATTCAGAGAACCTGCCGGGAGGCCGCCCCGTGTAAAAAAATGCTGTTATGAGCGGGAGATAGTCTCATCAGATTAACTTTTTACCTGATTAATCGTCTTGGAATATTTTAGCTTTTTATTTGAAGGTGTTAAACATAAAACTCTGGGTGAGCCGCTTCAAATAATCTGTTGCAGCAACCGCACCGTTTCCATCAGGCCGGGTTGCAGGACCGTAGGGCGGGAAAGCGAAGCGCATCCCGCCTTTCACATCATTCCATCTCAAGACGCCGAACGTTATCATCTGCCGCCTATTCAAGGTCATAAATACCGCTTTCGAACGTAACGGTGGAAGATAGAATAAGGCCAATCCGCAACCCTCGTCACGTGACCGTGCTTTACCGGATTGTCGTGGAGGTAATCAACGTGACGCTCATAGTCACCCTCGTGGCGGATGACGTGTTCCCAAAAACGTCGCGGCCAAATGCCCCGCTCTCCCTTCTTCAGGCGCCAGGCGCCGCGCTGAAAGTCTCTCCCCTCTGGAAATTTGTGCGGCAAATCGGGCTGAAGGCGGGATGCGCTTCGCTTTCCCGCCCTACGGCGGCTTTTTATATTATCGGAGTTAGCCGACAGCTCATGCGCCAATGTTGAGCAGAGTCAATAAGGCATCACCAAATTATTTCAGGGTCAAACCTCTTGCCGCCTCTATTGCACCCATGCCGGCAGAGGGTTATAATTTAAAAAAATAGCCAGGCCGGCTTTGCACTGTTTATGCAGCCAGCCAAAACCATCAAGACCATGGAAAAAATCCCCGACCCCAAGGAACTGGAAAAAGAACTGAGTGATTACCTCACCAAAAAATATGGCAGCCGGATTAAAGTAATGGCGCCGCATTGGGTGGCCAAACCGGAGAAAGACGACGAAGGTCCAGGCAAGGGCGCCAAACTCGGCCGGATTAAATTTGACTTGAAACCGGAGGAGTTGGAAGCATACCTGCATGAGTACGTGATCAAGCAGGACTTGGCCAAGAGCGTCCTGGCCACCAAGGTCTGCACCCATTTCAACCGGATCCGTCGTTCCCTGGAGTTAGGCAGAGACCCGGAACCCGGGGTGGGGTCCATTAAAAACAACATCATCCTGATCGGCCCCACCGGCGTGGGCAAGACCTACCTGGTCAAACTCATTGCCAAGAAGATCGGGGTGCCGTTCATCAAGGGCGATGCCACCAAATTCAGCGAAACCGGCTACGTGGGCGGTGACGTGGAAGACCTGGTCCGGGACCTGGTTTACGCCGCCGGCGACGACGTGGAACTGGCCCAATACGGCATCATCTATATCGACGAAATCGACAAGATCGCATCCTCCGGGCACGCCTGGGGGGGACCCGACGTGTCGCGCACCGGGGTCCAGCGGGCGTTGCTGAAGCCCATGGAAGAGACGGAGGTGGACCTGAAGGTGGCCCATGACCCGGTCTCCCAGATTCAGGCCATCGAGCACTACCGCCGCACCGGCAAAAAGGATAAACGCACCCTCAATACCCGGCACATCCTGTTCATCGTCAGCGGCGCCTTTAACGGCCTGGACAAGATGGTCAAGGAGCGCATCAGCAAGCAGGAGATCGGCTTCCGGGGTGACATGACCTCCCGGGAGTTGGACCGGACTTTTCTCAAGCACGTGACCGCAGAAGACCTGATCAAGTACGGGTTTGAATCGGAATTCGTGGGCCGCCTGCCGGTGATCGCGGTGCTTTCGGAACTCACGGGCGATGACCTCTTGGCGATCCTGCAGAACCCCAACAACCCCATCATCACCAGCAAAAAGCGGGATTTCGGAGCTTACGGCATAGACATTACCTTTGAGGGCGAAGCCCTGAAGATGTTGGCGGCCCAGGCCGCCATCGAGAAAACCGGGGCCCGGGGCCTGGTGAGCGTCATCGAACGGGTGCTCATTCAGTTCGAAAAGCGGCTGCCCTCCACCCAGGTCAAGCATGTGGTGGTCACGCCGGAACTTGTGGAGCACCCTGAAGAGGAACTGGCGCGCCTGCTGACTGACCCCGAGGACCCCCATCGCCTGGCGAGATTCAGCCAGGCGGCCGTTAAGGAGCGGGAGATCCTGAAAGAGTCCATCAGGCGCCGGGAACCGGAGTTGCTCAACCGTTACCGTCTGCCTCTCACCGAGGCCAGGGTGGAATTGCTGGCCGGCCGGTACCATCACTGGGACTGTGACTTGAAAACCGCGCTGGAAGATCTGGCCCGGCTCTATGACCAGGTGGGCCGTTTCGCAGAAAAGTTTCTGAACAACCACGGGATCGAACTGCATTTTGAACCGGACGCCGTGGATGAAATTCTCCAGCAGGCCGTGGCCCGGGACACCTCCGCCCTGGCCGTCTGCCAGGAGATGGCCAAGGACCTGGAATACGCCCTGAAACTGGTCCGGGACCGGACTTCCCAGGACCAGTTCATCCTGACCCGGGAGGCCATCCGCGACCTGGATACCTATCTTAACCGGGTCATTCGGGAATATTACCAGACCACCCTTTTCAGGGAGTAGGCCTCCCATGATCGGAGTTTCCAAACTTTATTGCGGCGCGGTGGAAGCCGGAGATGTGCTGCGTTACCGGGACCGCCGGGCCCAGGACCTGCCTTCGCACCTCCTCCAGTTCTCGGCGGACAAAAAGCCGGTGGTGGTCTGGAACGTCACCAGGCAGTGCAACCTCAAGTGCCTCCACTGTTACGCCAAGGCCACCGCGGGCGCGGCGCCGGACGAACTGGGGCGCGCCGAAGGCCTGGCCCTGCTCCGGGACCTGAAGGATTTTGGCGTGCCGGTGGTGTTGTTTTCCGGGGGGGAGCCCCTGATGCGGCCTGACCTCCCGGAACTGGTGGCGTTTACCGTGACCCAGGGCATGCGCGCGGTGATCTCCACCAACGGCGCCCTCATCGACCGGGAGAAGGCCCGCCAATTGCGCGACCTGGGTCTGTCTTACGTGGGCATCAGCCTGGACGGCCTTGCTGCCACCCACGACCGGTTCCGGGGGGCCCCCGGGGCCTTTGCCGCGGCCATGGCCGGGGTGCGCCACTGCCAGGAGATGGGCCTGAAGGTGGGCCTGCGCTTCACGGTGAGCCGGCTCAATTATCAAGAGGTGCCGGCCATGTTCGACCTAGTGGAAAAACATGACATTCCCCGCATCTGCTTCTACCACCTGGTCTATGCCGGCCGGGGCAGCAAGCTGGTGGAAGAGGCGTTGACGCACGGGCAGACCCGGGCCCTGGTGGACCTGATCTGCGCCCGCACCCGGCGCCTCTTTGACGCCGGCAAAAGCGTGGAAGTGCTGACGGTGGACAACCACGCTGACGGCCCCTACATCTACCTCAAGCTGCTCCAGCAAGATCCCCGCCGGGCCGCGGAAGTGCTGGAGCTCCTGAAGATGAACGAAGGCAACAGCTCGGGCCGGGGCATCGGCTGCGTCAGTTGGGACGGCCAGGTCCACGCCGACCAGTTCTGGCGGCACGAGGCCTTCGGCAACGTCCGGGAGCGCCCCTTCAGACAGATCTGGACGGATCTGTCCAACCCCCTCCTGGCCCGCCTCAAAGACAAGAAGCTCTACGTCACCGGTCGCTGCGCCGGGTGCAAGTGGCTGGACGTCTGCGGCGGCAACTTCCGGGTGCGGGCCGAAGCTCTCACCGGGGACCTCTGGGCCCCGGACCCCGCCTGTTACCTCACCGACGCCGAGATTAGATGATTTAGCTTTTATAATAACTGCCGATATATTAATATGAGAACCGATAGGACAGCACTGATCAGCACTACAATGTCCTCAATTTGGATTTTAGCTGCGCCGCTATAAACCCAAAAGAAAGGTTATCTGCCATTGCCAAGAGGTTACATATCGATATAATTGATCCTTCTACATATTTGAAAGATCATTTAGAACAAATTGTCAGAGAAGGTAATTTTGAGCCATTTTTATTTTACCGCCGAAGATAATCATTTCACCCCAGTCGCCGCAATTATATGGCCGAATACATGCTGACTTATTTTGTAAAAAATCAACTTTATTGAGCCGTAACCCGGTGACGCGCCGGAGAATAAAGTTGAGCCCATTGCTCTTTTGAGCCAACCGCAACCCAAGCCACTATGATGCCGGCCTCACCGCGGATATGAGAAAAAGGACTTCGTAAGACCCTCCGGCTCCTGTTCCGAAAAGTTCTTCAGCACAGGTTAAAAACCTGTGCTACCATATCTTTTCATGCTTTACGGGTGGGCCGATAGGCCCATAAGCAACTGTTCCGAAAAGTTTTTCCGTGCGCACTACGCGCCATTACGCCATGATTGCCGCAAACCCGGAGGCCCGCCCCACCGACTTTTCATAGTTTCGGGTGTTCCGAAGGAACTCGGGCTCTTCCCAGGGTAAAATGAGATTGAGAACCGACGCCGCGCGGTTCTGGCGGATGAACCGAAAACCGGAAACCGAAAACCGTGTTAAAACTCACCTGGCGCAATACCGTCCGGCACCCCTTACGGGCCTCCCTCACCATCCTGGGCATGGCGGTGGCGGTGCTGGCCTTCACCTTGTTGCGCACCGTGGTGGCGGCCTGGTATTCCGGGGTGAACGCCGCCTCCCCGGCCCGCCTGGTAACCCGTAACGCCATCTCCCTGGTCTTTCCCCTGCCCATCGCCTATCTGCCCAAGGTCCAGGCCGTTCCCGGCATTACCGGGGTGGCTTACGGCTGCTGGTTCGGGGGCACCTACATCGACGAGCGGCACTTCTTCCCGCAGTTTGCCGTGGACGTCCGCCGCTACTTCCCCATCTTTCCCGAGTACGTCATCCCCGAGAACCAGAAGCTGGCCTTTTTCCAGGACCGCCGGGGCGCCGCCGTGGGCCGGACCCTGGCGACCCGGTACGGCTGGAAGGTGGGGGACCCCATCGTCCTCAAAGGCGCCATTTACCCCGGTGAGTGGCGGTTTATCATCCGGGCCATCTATACCGGGGCCGACCCCCAAACCGACGAATCCCGGTTCTTTTTCCACTGGGATTACCTCAACGAGACTTTGAAGAAAATTGGGTCCAGCCGGGCTGATACCGTGGGGTGGTTCCTCACCAAAGTGGCGCGCCCGGACCTGGCTCCCCTGGTGGCGGCCCAGGTGGATGGGCTGTTCCAGAACAGCTTGGCCGAGACCCTGACGGAAACGGAAAAGGCCTTTGCCCTGGGGTTTGTCTCCATGACCGAAGCCATTCTCCTGGCTATCCAGGCGGTGTCCTGGGTGGTCATCGGCGTCATCCTGGTGGTGCTGGCCAACACCATGGCCATGAACGCCCGGGAGCGCCAGGGGGAGTACGCCGTCCTCAAGACCATGGGCTTCAAGGCCCGGCACCTGGCCGGCCTCATCTTGGGGGAGTCCCTGATCCTGGCCCTGGCCGGGGGCCTGGTGGGGGAGGTCCTGACCTTCCCGGCGGTACATTTCTTTAAAACCGCCCTGGGTCAGTATTTCCGGGTTTTTCCCCTTACCCGGGCCACCCTGGTCCTCGGGCTGGCGGTGGCCCTGATGGTGGGACTCCTGGCCGCGCTGCTGCCGGCCTGGCGGGCCGCCCGGATGAGCATTGCCGAAGCGTTGAGGAAGGTCGGATAATTTTGCGGGAAAGGGCTATGGGCAAAAGCCCCTACCCCCTTATACCGCTTTCCGTTTCAAATGCAACAAACTTAATCTGTAACTTGTTGATAATTCATGTTTATTTTAACAGAAAACGGAAAACAGAAAACTGTATTATAGGGGGTTGGGAGGCCATATTACGGGGATGCGGGGACTTG
Source organism: Deltaproteobacteria bacterium (assembly GCA_016875015.1). GTDB lineage: Bacteria > Desulfobacterota > Desulfobaccia > Desulfobaccales > 0-14-0-80-60-11 > 0-14-0-80-60-11. Next base: position 29,268 of record VGSJ01000012.1, read on the forward strand.
GGTTATGAAAAATCCCCCGGCCCTCCCCTCAATATATTATCAACGAAATTCCCTTAATTTTTCTTCAATATATCTGAGCTTTTCCGGCGTATCCGGCACCTGGACCAGGCGGCGCTCCAGGATATGCCGGGACACCAGGAGACCCACCAGGTGCTCCCCCCGGATGCTCCAGTGTGAATTTTGCCGCCAGTACAGGTCCTTGTCCGGGTTCAGGGTCGGGCGCGGGGTCTTATCGGCATAGGTGCGCATGAGTGGCAGCAGATCGAGATAATCGATGCCCTGGGCGGTCAGGAACCCCCCCAGAATCCGGTTGGGCCGTTCCAAATCAATGCCCTGGTGCGCCGCCAGAAAGGGGTAGACCTGGGTGTTGGTGGGGATCAACACCACCAGCAACCTGGATTGATGGGCCGCGGCCAGGTCTTTAAAGGCCGCCAGGTTCTGCAAGTGGCGCTTCCAGACCTCCTGGGCCCAGGGCGGCGCGTCCTGAAAAGCCAGAAATTTGTTGGGATTTGCGCCGGCGTTCTTCTCACTCGGGAAAAATCTCACCAGGGCATCATTGATCAGGTTCATGATAATCAGGTGTTGGTCCAGGTAGTACCTGATCATCTCGCCAAAACTCAAAGGGTGATCGCCGCTAAACCATTTTTCCCAGGTGGTGTACTTTTTTTCCAACTTATCTTTGGACAGCTTATCCGTCTTGGGATCTTTGTACCGGGTGGACACCACCAGAAAGCCGTCGATCACCGTGAGGATGGGAAAACAGTGGTCGTCGCTCAAATCATTCCAGAAATAGCCGACGATGATGAGCCGGGGCTGGTGGCGAACCCGGGCGATAATCTCGGCCGCCTTGAGCAACTCCTGTTTGGTGCCGTACCCCGAGACCCCGCATTTCAGCACCCGGTAATGCAGCAACTTTTCTATCTGGGTCCCCCATTTATCCGGGAACGGGGCATAGCTGTGGGTGAAGCTGTCGCCTACCAGCAGGAGGTAATCGGGCTCGCCTCGGTACGGCTCGTCGAAACACCCCAACTCATTGGACCAGACCTCGAACTCCACCCGGTTGTCCACGGACATGCGCTTGCCGCTGACGTTGGGGGCGATGTCAAAGCCCTTTTCTAAATCGGCCTGGTAATAGTAACGGAGGTGGCGATCCCGGGTTAACAGGCGCCGATATGAGGTAAAACGGAGGGCGGTCTCCAGGAGAACCATCACCGCCATGACACTGAGGAGTACCACCCCGGCGTGGATGGACCACCGGCTCAACCGGGCTCGGGGGTTTCGTTGATTAGCGAAATCTACCACCCTGATCTCTCTTGATGTGATAGGGCTGTGATAAATAAATTGTATAGGATAAAAAGAGCCATGCCTTGAATATCGGGGGTTTTAAGTCCCCCTTTTTTAAAGGGGGATTTAGGGGGATTATTAATCACTTATCTAATCCCCCCTACCCCCCTTTAGAAAAGGGGGGAGAAAAATCCCAAATTTACATGTCATGGTAATTTTGGCGCATCACCCAAGGGGGGACCCGGCGCATAAGCACGGCATCACCCCAGCATCCCTGGTATTCTAAGTTTCCTACCACTCGATGCCGCGCCGGGCCTGCACTCCGGCCTCGTAGTAGTGTTTCAGGGGCCGCATTTCCGTGACCAGGTCCGCCAGTTCCACCAATTCCGGGGGGGCCTGGCGGCCCGTCAGGACCACCTCCACCCACGGGGGCCGGTCCCGCAGCACCTTAAACACCTCCTCGGCGGCCAGGAGGTTGAAGGTCAGGGCCAGGTTGATTTCATCCAGGATCACCAGGTCGTATTCGCCGGCCAGGATCACCTGCCGGGCCAGGCCCCAGGCCTCCCGGACCAGGGCCAGGTCTTCCGGGTCGGGGGCCCGGAGATTGACCAGCCCCGGGCGACCGAAGGAGCGCAGGGTCAGGTCCGGGGCCAGGCGTCCCGCCGCGGCTCGGGCCTCCCCGGTCTCCCGGCCCTTCATGAACTGCACCATGTACGCCTGAAGGCCTTGCCCCACGGCCCTGAGCGCCAACCCCAGGGCGCAGGTGGTCTTGCCCTTGCCGTCCCCGGTGTACACCTGGATCAACCCCCGGCTCAATCGCGTCTCGGCCATGACACATCCTTTTTCGGAAAAAGTATTTTGAGGGGAGGGCCGGATGCCGGGACGGTTCGCGCGCCGCCCCTACAACTCACTTCCCGGGCCAGGCTTTGCGCCTTTTCCTGGACCCCCTGCTGTTCCGGTGATAAAGTAAAATCCATGCTGAACTCCTTGGGCCGGGAGTGATTTTTACGGCTATCATCCCAGATTTGCCGGGCCTGGTCAAGGCGCGCCTCGGCGCGCCGGACTTTTCCCCGGAAACCGTTATGGACCAGGCCGGGGTTGGCCGCCGCCCCCCCATTAATTTGGCGGCGCAACTTGGCACTTCGCGGCAATTTAGGATAAAATTTTCCTGTTAGGTACAAAGTCTAACGGATATGCTTTCGTGAAGAATTGAATCCTTGCCGCGGGCGTATTTTTGGGGGTTCTCCTGGCCCAGGAGATGGCGGCGCCGGCAAGGGGCGCCGGGAATTATCCAGCATGGATAACGCACCGTCATATTTTCGGTTGGCCTTGGTTTTAGGAGGGGCGCGTAGCGGCAAAAGCCGCTACGGCCTGGGCCTGGCCGCCCGCTGCCCTGCTCCCCGCCTCTTTTTGGCCACCGGCGAACCCCGGGATGCCGAGATGGAGGCCCGCATCGAAGCCCACCAGAGGGAACGGGGCTCGGATTGGGCGACCCGGGAGGTCCCCCTGGAACTGGCGGCCGCCCTGAACGACGCCCAGGACCATTACGGGGTCATCGTGGTGGACTGCCTCACCATGTGGGTGTCCAATCTCTTGCTGAGGGAGGGCGCCTCCCAAGGCAGCATCCAGACAGCCTGCGAGCACCTGCTGGAGACCCTGGCCAAGACCGCCGCCCCCGTCGTCCTGATCAGCAATGAGGTGGGCTGGGGGATTGTGCCGGACAATCCCCTGGCCCGGAAGTTTCGGGATCAGGCCGGCTGGCTGCACCAGCGCCTGGCGCAGGTGGCGGACCTGGTGGTCCTGGTGGTGGCGGGGGTCCCGATGCTCATCAAGAGCGATTTTTTCCCGACCCGGCCGTGAGCCAGTTTGTCGGGTTCAGGCTTTTCCTGGGAAAGGCATGGTGCGCGGTGCGTCTACACGCTGCAAAGTTCATAGTGGCGCCGGCATCTTGCCGGTGAGGCGCACAGGCTGGAAAGCCTGTGCCACCGATCCTTTCTCTGGTTTACGGGTGAGCCACAGGTTTATAAGGAACTGCTCACTGCTGATAGCTATTCTAGGAATTGAGGTCTTGTTGCCATGATGACGGAATTGTCCCCGATAATTTCCCAGATCGAACCCCTCAACCCCGCCTGGCTGGACCAGGCCCGGGAGCGCCTGGATTCCCTTACCAAGCCCCGGGGCAGTTTGGGCCGCCTGGAGGAGCTGGCGACCCTCTATGTGGGCATCCGCGGGGAGGTGATGCCCGTCCTAGAGAAAAAATGGGTGGTGGTCTTCGCCGCGGATCACGGGGTGGTGGCCGAAGGGGTGAGCGCCTATCCCCAGGAAGTCACCTACCAGATGGTCCTCAACTTTCTCCGGGGGGGCGCCGGCATCAATGCCTTGGCCCGGCACGCCGGGGCCCGGGTGGCGGTGGTGGATATCGGGGTCAACCACGATTTCGGCCACATCCCCGAACTCATAGACCGGAAGGTGGCCTACGGCTCCCGTAATATGGCCCAGGAACCGGCCCTAACCCGGGAGGAGGCCCTGCAGGCCCTCCTGGTGGGGGTCGAAATGGCCGAACAGGCCACCGCCACGGGGGTGGACGCCGTGGCGGCCGGGGACATGGGCATCGGCAACACCACTTCCGCCGCGGCCCTGGCTTCAGTCTTCACCGGCAAGCCGGTGGCGGCGGTTACCGGCCGGGGCACCGGCATCGAGGACCAGGTCTGGCGCCACAAGGTGGCGGTGATCAACCGGGCCCTGGGTCTGCACCGGCCGAGCCGCGAAGACCCCGTGGGGGCCCTGGCCGCGGTGGGCGGCCTGGAGATTGCCGGGATCGCCGGCTTTATCCTGGGAACCGCTGCGGCCCGGCGGCCCCTGGTGCTGGATGGTTTCATCGCCACCGCTGGGGCGCTGGTGGCCACGGCCCTGGCCCCCGCGGTGACCGATTACCTCATCGCCGCCCACCGCTCGGCGGAGCCGGGGCACCAGGTCATGCTGGATTTCCTGGGCCTCAAGCCCCTGTTGAATTTTCAGATGCGCCTGGGAGAAGGCACCGGCGCCGCTTTGGGGTTGAGCCTGCTGGAAGCCGGCGTCAGGGTCTACCGGGAAATGGCCACCTTCGGGGAGGCCGGGGTGGCCGACCAGGAAGCATGAACTCCACCCTCCCCCTGGCCCTCACCTTTCTTACCAAGCTGCCCTGGCCCTGGCGAGGTCCGGCCGATGCGGCGGCCCTGGCCCGCTCCCTGTTTTGGTTTCCCTGGGTCGGGGCCGCCCTCGGCTTGATTTTCTGGGGGGCTTGGGCGGGCTTACAAAAAATCCTGCCGGACCCGGCGGCCGCGGCCCTGCTCCTCGCCCTGACGGTGTGGGTCACCGGCGGGCTTCACCTGGACGGCCTGGCCGACACCGCCGACGGCCTGGGCGGGGGCCGCACCCCGGCGGAGGCCCTCCGCATCATGAAGGACTCCCGGGTGGGCGCCTTCGGGGTCATCAGCCTCGTCCTGGGGCTTATCCTGAAATTTTCCCTGTTCCTCTCTCTATCCACCCAAACCCGCGGGGCCGAAGCCCTCATCCTCTTCCCGGTGGTCAGCCGCTGGGGCATGGTGCTCCTGGCCTATCTGTCGCCCTACGCCCGGCCGGAAGGGGGCCTGGGACAGGCCATGACCCTGGGGGTGAGCCCCGGGGTTCTCACCGGCGCCAGCCTCAGCGCCGGGGCCCTGTCCCTCCTGATCCTGGGCGCCCCGGGCCTGGTGCTCTTCGGCGGCGCCGCCGCCCTGGTCTGGCTGGGCAGCCTCTACTTTCAGCGCCGCTTAGGCGGCATCACCGGCGACGTCCTGGGCGCCACCAACGAAGTCCTGGAAGTCCTGGTCCTAGCCGGGGCTTTGATGCTGAGATAAAAGCAAGCTAAGGCAAGGTCCCCACCCCTCCCTCGCCCCGCCAGACTGATTTTATTTGCCGAATAAGCGCTTCCAGAACCCTGCCCCCTCGGTTTCAAAAGAACCATATTATCCATGGAAACCGCGATGTTTGGGTTTTTGAAGGCGGCAAACGCAGGTGACGGCGGATATCTTCCTCCAGATTTTCTTCCGAAATTTCCGGTCCCTGGCCCGCCACCTTGTCGCACCGGCTGGAAGCTCGTGCGCTTGCACCGGCAAGATGCCGGCGCCACCAAAAACTTTTCAGGTCTGATAACCTACCAGAGGATGGCCAGGCTTGAAAGGTAATATCCAAGAAAAAACCGCGGCGCCTTAAGCACCGCGGTTCGTGGTTGGTCAGGGAGATCACTCCCGCTCTGCGGGGACTTTTTAGTCTTTCTTTCCGGGTTCGCTCCCCTCAGGAGCGGCTTCCTCTTCGGCCGGGGCCTCTGCCGCGACTTTCTCTTCCCTGGTGGCGGAGGCGACGACGATCATTTCGGCGGGATCGTCCAGGATTTTCACTTTGTCCGAAATAACGACGTCGCGCACGTGAATGCCCGCGCCGACCTCAGTCAAACCTGAGATGTCGATCACGACCCGCGCCGGCAGGTCCTGTGGCATGCACTCGATCTCCAACTCGTTTAGAACGGTGACGATTACGGCGCTGAACTCCTTGACCGCCGGAGCCGTGCCGGTCAGTTCGATGCCGACCTTGGTGGTTACCTTCTCAGTCATGGAGATGACCTGGAAGTCCAGGTGCAGCAGGCGGTTCTTGATATAATCCCTCTGCTTTTGGCGCACCAGCGCCGGGTACTCGGTGCCGTCCAGATCGATCATTACCAGGCTGGACGAAGTCAGGTGGGACAGCCTCAAGGTTGCCTCGTGGGCGTCCAGCGTGATCGGGGTCGTCTCGATGCGGTGCCCGTACAGTACGGCCGGGAGTTTCCCGGCCCGGCGCAGGGCCCCCACCTTCTTGCCGAGCACCTCACGTTTGGTGGCCTTCAGAACAACTTTCTGCATATTGTCTTACTCCTCGAGCGCCTTTCACTCAACGGACCTCGATTGGCTCAGTCCGCCGAATTATCCTCGCTCTTTGTTGAAGGTTAAAAAAGTAGCGACTGCGCACCACTGGCAGGCGGGACGCCCGCCCTGCTGCTTGGGAAAGGTTTTGTGGAGGCGCCAGTGCGCACCATGGCTCAGCGCATCTGCCGGTTAACTGGCTAACTCAATTATTTAATTAATTATATTACCCTTAATGGGATGAGCAGTCAAGGGAGGGGCCCGCTTTTAGCGGGTTGGAGGCGGGAAATTGCCGGGGAAATCCCACCAAGGGGGGCTCACCTTCGGCGCCCGGAGGCGCCCTTGAACTGCCGCCCCTTACGGTCAGGCCCCCCCCAGGCAGGTCAGCAGCCGATCCCAGAGCTGGTCCCGGCCTTCCCGGGTGAGGGCCGAAAACCAGATGACGTCGCCGGGGTCGACCCCGAAGGCCGCGAGGGTTTCGGCAAAGAGTTTCATCTGACGGCTCCGCTCCCCCCGCTTCAATTTGTCGGCCTTGGTCAGGACCGGGATCACCCGGCGCCCTTGCTCCCTTAAGAATTCCCACAGGAACAACTCCTCGGAGGCAGGAACCCTGCGGCTATCCTGGAGAAAGACCACCGCGGCCAAAGACTCACGCCGGGCCAAATATTCCAGCACCAAAGGTCCCCAACTCGCCTTGACGTCCTTCGACACCGCGGCATAGCCAAAGCCCGGCAGGTCCACGAAATTCCAGCGCTGGTTGATCAGGAAAAAATTCAAGGCCCGGGTGCAGCCGGGCCGGGAACTGGTGCGCACCAGTTTTTTGCGCCCCAGCAGGCTGTTGATCAGGGTGGATTTCCCCACGTTGGAACGCCCCAGAAACGCCACTTCGGGCAGGTCCCCCGGGGGACACTGGTCGCCCCGGTGGGCGCTGAGGCTGTACTCGGCAGAGATGATCTTGGGGATAGTCATGGTCATAACGGGCGGCCGGCCGGGCCGGAGTTTTGGTTATTATAGCCCGGTTGCTTTGAAAAGTCTTTGGTGGCACCGGTATCTTACCGGTGCGGGTGCACAGGTTGAAAACCTGTGCCACCAACGGTGGCGGGCGCGGAGGCCCGCCCCACCAATCTTTTCATGCTTTACGGGTGGGCCATAGGCCCATGAGGAAATGCCATAAATGTTGACGGGCCTTGCTTTTCCAGGTTAAGGTTAAACTGATAAATTCACCGGGAGGATGAATTTAGTGGCCTGGGGGTTATGGTTTCATTTCTGGCTGGTGCTGCTCACTTTTTGGGCCGCTAGCCTGGTCATTTCCTGGTCCTACATCGACAGGGACAGCCCCATGATCCATCGCGCCTGCCGGTGGTGGGGACGCAACCTCCTCAAGATCGCCCACATCCCGGTCCAGGTGGAGGGTCTGGAGCACCTGGCGCCTGGACAGGCCTATGTCTTTGCCGCCAACCACCGCTCCAACTTCGATATCTTTGCGCTGGTTGCGGTCCTGCCGGGCCGGTTTCTCTGGGTTGCCAAGAAATCGCTCTTTGGGATCCCGCTCTTGGGCCAGGCTCTGAGCCGCATGGGCTCCGTCTCCGTGGACCGGGAAAACCTCCGTTCCGCGGTCCAGAGCCTCGACCGGGCCACGGCCATCGTCAAACGCGGCGTCTCCCTGATCATCTTTCCAGAAGGCACCCGGGCCATGTCCCGGGAGCTTTTGCCCTTCAAGAAAGGGGTGTTCATCATGGCCATGAAGGCGGGGCAGCCCATTGTGCCGGTGAGCATCAGCGGCACCCGCTTCATCCAGCCCCGGGGCGCCATCCGGATGAGACCGGGGCCCATCAAGGTGGTCATCTCTCCCCCCATCGCGCCGCACACGTTCCGCCGCAAAGAGGAACTCATGGCTGCAGTGCGCCAGGCCATCGACGCCCACTTCGACCCCGACTTTCCCTATGGCCCCGGAAACTCCGAACTCTCATAGCTGGGTTGACCTGACCTTCCTGGGCGGCCTGGGGGAAATCGGCCTCAACCTGATGACCCTGGAGACCGACGACTACCTGGTGGTGGTGGACGCCGGCCTCATGTTCCCCGAAGACCACATGCTGGGGATCGACATCGTCATCCCCGATTTCTCCTACCTGCGGGAACGCCGGGACAAAGTGGCGGCCGTGGTCCTCACCCACGGCCACGAGGATCACATCGGCGCGGTGCCCTTTCTGCTCAAGGAGATCCCCGTGCCGGTGTACGGTACCCCCCTGACCCTGGCCCTGCTCAAAGAAAAGCTTAGGGAACACGGCCTGCTGGCGGACGCCGACCTGCGGGAGATCAGCCCCGGGGCGCCCCTGGCCCTGGGACCCTTTGAATTCGAATTCATCCGGGTGTGCCATTCCATCGTGGACGGCGTCGGGTTCGTGGTGCACACTCCCCAAGGCCTCCTGGTCCATTCCGGCGATTTCAAGATCGACCAGACCCCGGTTTCCGGGGGCGCCATGGACCTGAACCGCTTCGCCCACCATGGTGAAGCGGGCGTCCTGGCCCTGATGTCCGACTCCACCAACGCCGAGCGGCCCGGGTACACGCTTTCCGAGCGGGAGATCGGCATCACCCTGGAGGGCCTCATCCGGGAGGCGCCCGGCCGGGTCATCATCGCGGTCTTCGCCTCCCACATCCACCGGTTGCAGCAGATCGTCAACATCGCCGTCAAGTTCGGTCGCCAGGTGCTGTTCAACGGCAGGTCCATGGTGGTCAACACCCGGCTGGCCAAGGAACTGGGCTACCTGGAAATTCCTCCGGACCTGGAGATCACCGTGGGGGACCTTGCGCGGCTTCCCCCCTCCCGAACCATCATCGTGACCACCGGCAGCCAGGGAGAGCCCCTGAGCGCCCTGGCCCGCATCGCCATGGAGGCCCACAAGCAGGTCCACATCCAGGTCGGCGACCTGGTGATCCTCTCCTCCAAGTTCATTCCCGGCAACGAACGGGCCATCACCACGGTGATCAACAACCTCTATCGCCTGGGGGCCGAGGTGGTGTACCAGGAGGTGGCGGCCATCCACGTCTCGGGGCACGCCTCCCAGGAGGAGTTGAAGCTGTTGCTCAACCTCACCCGGCCCCGCTACTTCATCCCCATCCACGGGGAGATGCGCCACCTCATCAAGCACACCCGGCTGGCCCGGGCTATGGGGGTTGCCGACGACGGCATCCTCCTGGCCACCGACGGGGCCCAGGTCCGCTTCGACTCCCGGGGCGCGACCTTTAAAGACCGGGTGGACACGGGCCGGGTCTTCGTGGACGGCAAAGGGGTGGGGGACGTCAGCCGCATCGTGCTCCGGGACCGCCGCCACCTGGCCGCGGACGGCCTGGTGATCGCCCTCGCCGCGGTGGACCCGGTGGCCGGCAAGATCGTCACCGAGCCGGACCTCATCACCCGGGGCTTCACCCTGGAAGAAGAGCAGGCGCCCCTTTTGGAGCAGGCCCGCAAGATCTCCCGGGAGATTCTGCTCAAGGCCCTGGCCGAGCCCACCCAGGACTGGCTGGAGGTCCAGACCCAGGTGAGCAAGGCCTTGAGAAAACTCTTCTTCAAGCACCTGGAACGCCGCCCCATGATCCTGCCGCTGATCCTGACCCTGTAGGTCAAGACTCCCCGCCCCGACTCCTATCCCTCAATTTTCAAGCCCCTTGAATTTAAAAAAATTTTATCCTTACTCTATCTGGTAACCGCAGAGTGGAAATCACTTTAAGGGTTTTTTTAAGAAATAATAATTAGTTTCGGGCCGGGTAGTTGAGAGTCTGGAAACTGCTGGCGCTCCCTGATACAATAGCACAATATCTGGAAGAAATTCTTCTTAAATAACTTTTGTCAGGGCCGCCGTATATGTGTTATTCAGGTGTTATAATGAAATAACTGGAAAATCTACGCACCGCGGGTCGCGGGATTATCGTCTTACTGGGGGGTAAGGGTGGTGAAGTGCAGGCGGTGCCGGTACGTGTTGGCGGCGTGGGGGTTGTGGCTGGTTCTGGTTCCGGGTTTCGTAAGTCAAGCGGGGGCGTCCGGTCTGCCGCCGGATTTGCAAGCCCTGGTCAATGAGGCCTTGCAGGCAAATGCGGAAATCAAGCAGATGCGGGGGCAATTCACGGCCACGCGAGAGACCATCCGCCTCGCCGGGGCCCTGGATGACCCGGAGGTCGCGTTCAGCATGAAGGATATTCCCACCGACAACTGGGCTTTTAACCGGGAACCCATGACCCAGAAGATGCTGGAATTGTCCCAAAAATTCCCCTTTCCCGGCAAGCGCCGCCTCCGTTCTGAAGTGGCCGGTGAGCAAGCCCACTCCGACGAATATGTCTATAAAGACAAAGTCAATGAAATCCGGGCCAAAGTCGTGATTGCCTATTGGGGCTTATCCCTGGCCCAAACCAATTTTAACCTGACCCAGAAGAATAAGCAGGTCTGGGAGCAGGTGGTGCAAGTGGCGGAAACCCGTTATAGCGTAGGGCAGGGGATGCAGGCCGACGTGCTCCAGGCCCAGGTGGAGTTGGGCAACTACCTGGACCGCCTCTTCCAATGGACCCAAAAACAAGAATCATCCCGGGCGGATATAAACGCCCTGAGATCCAAGCCGCCCCAAACCCCGGTATCTCGGGCCCAAACTTTGAAGCCCCGGCCTTTCTCCCTGAAATTGGACGAGTTGCTGGCCCAGGCCGAAACCCGGCCGCAGCTCCAAGCCTTAAAATTCATCATTGCCAAACAGGAAAAGGCGGTGGACCTGGCCCGCAAGGACTATTTTCCCGATGCCAGGATATCGGTAGGCTACGGTTTCCGGGAAACCCTGGCCCCGCCCATTAATCAAAAACAGGCGGACATGTTCACCGGCTCGGTTATGTTCAACGTGCCCATCTGGGTCGGCTCCAAGATCAGGCCCAAGATCAGGGAGGAGCAGGCGAAGCAGGGTGCGGCCAAAGACGCCCATCAATCCGCCTTAAACCAGCTCGAGGCGGCCATCAAGGACCGGCACGCCAAGCTGGAGCGCCTGGCGAAGCAAGTCTCTCTCTTCGACCAGGGGATCATCCCCCAGGCCCGGCAGGCGGTGGGCGCGGCCCTGGCCTCATATCAGGTGGGGGCCCTGCCTTTCAATCAGCTCTATCAAAACCAGATAGCTGTTTATAATGCGGAAATGCAATTAGAGGAATACCTCAAGGACTTCGAAGAAAACTGGGCCGAATTGGAGTGGCTGGTGGGCCAGGAATTGCCCCGGCCGGCCGGAGGGAAACCATGACTCCTGCGTCGCGCTGCAAAACCTGGTGGGGGCTGGGACTGATTCTGGTCTTAGTTATTCTGGGGGGATTATACTTTTCCGGCTTAGTGCCCCCGCCGTTCGGCCAGCAACAGCCGAAGCCCCTGTGCTATGTCTCGCCCAAGAACCCCAATTTCATCAAAGAGGCCCCAGGCAAGGACCCCGAAGGCCATGAACTGGTGCCGGTCTATGCCACCCCGGCCTCAGGCCCGCCCCCCGCAACGGGCCCCGCGGTGGCCCCCACCGCCAAGCAGGAAGGCAAAACTAAGTATTGGCGCTGCCCCATGCATCCGGAAATCGTCCGGGAAGCATCTGGCAAATGCCCGAAATGCGGCATGGACCTGGTGCCGGTCCGCGAGGAAGAGGCCCCGGCCCCGGCTGCCAAAAAAGAGCGCAAGATCAAGTACTGGGTCTCCCCCATGGACCCCGGCTACGTCCGGGACAAGCCCGGCAAGGCCCCCTGCGGCATGGACATGGTGCCGGTTTATGAGGACACGGCGGAAGGGGCGGGAACCTCGGGCGCCATTGCGGTTTCGCCCGCCACCCTCCAATCCATGGGGGTGCGGACCGCCAAGGTGGAAGTCCGCCCCCTATCCCGGGATACCTGGACGGTAGGCGTAGTGAGCCTTAACGAACGCAGCCTGGCGGTAATCAACACCAAGGTGAACGGCTGGGTGGAGCGCCTCTACGTCAATGCCACCGGCGACCCGGTGCGCCAGGGCCAGGCGCTCCTGAGCATTTACAGCCCGGAGTTGGTCTCCAGCCAGGATGAATACCTGCTGGCCTTAAAAAATCTCCAGTCCATGGAGAAAAGCCCGGTTAAAGACCTGGTGGAAGGAACCCGCCGCCTGGCCGCCGCTTCCCGCCGCCGCCTGCAGCTTTTTGATGTCACCCCGGCGCAAATCGCCGACCTGGAGCAAACCGGGAAAGTGAAAAAAAATCTTACCCTGGTCTCACCGGTGAACGGCATCGTTATGAAGCGCATGGTGGCCCAGGGCGCTTACGTCCAGGCGGGCATGCCCCTGTTGGAGGTGGCTGATCTCTCCACCATCTGGGTGGACGCCGATATTTACCAGTACGAACTTCCCTGGATCAAGGTGGGGCAGCCCGTGACCATGACCCTGGACTATATGCCCGGTGAGACCTTCCAGGGTAAGATTGATTATATCTACCCCTACCTCAAGGAAGCCACCCGCACCGCCAAAGTGCGCCTGCGCTTCCCTAACCCGAACCTCAAACTCAAGCCGGAGATGTTCGCTTCGATCAAGATCAAATCTCCGGCCACCAAACCGGCGGTGGTGGTCCCCATGGAAGTCGTGCTGGACACCGGCCTCAAACAGCATGTGTTCATCGCCCTGGGACAGGGGCGCTTCGAACCCCGGGAAGTGAAGCTGGGGGTCTTTAGCGACGACAATAATTATCGGGAAGTCCTCTCCGGCCTCACCGGGGGCGAGGAAGTGGTCACTTCGGCGCAATTCATGCTGGACTCCGAGTCCCGCTTCCGGGAAGCCATCAAGCTGATGATGCCGGACATGGAAATGGGAGATAAAAAACCGGGCGAAAAGCCGGCTAGGCCGGAGATGAAGACGGAAGGGACGCCGGCTCCCGCGCCGACCCCGCCGCCCGGGCATAAACATTAAAGGCAGCCTGACCCCATGATTTCTCGTTCCCAAGCTCAGCTTGGGAACGAGAATAGCCCCCTGACAACCTATGATCGCCAGATTTATTGAAACCTGTATTCGCAACCGCGTCCTGGTCCTGATCATTTGGCTCTTGATCACTGCCTGGGGCATTTACGCCGCTTACAAACTGCCGGTTGACGCCATTCCTGACCTGTCCGACACCCAGGTGATCATCTCCACCGATTACCCCGGCCAGGCCCCCCAGGTGGTGGAGGACCAGGTGACCTATCCCCTGACCACCGCCATGCTGGCCGTGCCCAAGGCCAAGGCGGTGCGGGGTTATTCCCTGTTCGGCCTGTCCCTGGTCTATATCATCTTCGAGGACGGCACCGACATCTATTGGGCCCGGACCCGGGTGCTGGAATATCTGAATTTTATCCGGGGCAAACTGCCCTCGGGGGTGAACCCGGCCCTGGGTCCAGACGCCACCGGGGTGGGCTGGGTCTATGAATACGTGGTGGAAGACCCCACCGGCAAGCATGACCTGGCCCAGCTGCGCAGCATCCAGGACTGGTACCTGCGCTACCAGCTCCAGACCGTGCCCGGGGTGGCGGAAGTGGCCAGCATCGGCGGGTTTGTCAAGCAGTACCAGGTGGTGGTGGACCCCAACAAGCTGGCCGCTTATGGTCTGCCCCTCGCCAAAGTAAAGCAAGCCATCCAGACGTCCAACCAGGATGTGGGGGGCGGGCTCTTTGAGCAGGCCGGGACCGAATTTATGGTCCGGGGGCTTGGTTACATCAAGAACCTGGCGGACGTCCAGAACATCGTCGTGGGCGCCGACGGCCAGGGAACACCTGTGCTTATCAAGGACGTCGCCTTAGTCCGTCTGGGCCCGGAGATGCGCCGGGGCCTGGCGGAGGCCAACGGTCAGGGAGAAGTGGTGGGCGGCATCGTGGTGATGCGCTTTGGGCAAAATGCCCGAGACGTCATCCAGGGGGTCAAGGACAAGCTGGAAGACCTGAAAATGGGACTCCCGCCCGGCGTCCGCATCGTCACCGCCTATGACCGCGCCGGCCTCATCGACCGGGCCATTGACACCCTGAAAGAGGCCATCTATCAAGAAATCGCCATTGTGGCCCTCATCACGGTTCTCTTTCTCCTGCACCTGCGCAGCGCCTTTGTGGCCATCATCAGCCTGCCCCTGGGGGTCTTGATCTCCTTTATCCTTCAGTACCAGTTCAATATCACGGCCAACATCTTGAGCCTGGCGGGCATTGCCATTGCCATCGGCGACATGGTGGACGCCTCGATGGTGATGGTGGAGAACGCCCATAAGAAGATCGAACATGCCCCGCCGGGCGCGCCCCGGGAACCGCTGATCCTGGAGGCCGCCAAAGAAGTGGCCCCATCCCTCTTTTTTTCCTTGCTGGTGTTGACGGTCTCCTTTTTGCCCATTTTTGCGCTTCAAGGAGAAAGTGGCCGCCTTTTCAAGCCCTTGGCTTTTACCAAGTCTTTCGCCATGGGGGGGGCGTCAATCCTGGCGATTACGCTCATCCCCATCCTCATGATCTACTTCATCCGGGGAAGAATTCCCAAGGAGGAGCGTAACCCGCTGGCCCGCCTGACCATGGCGTTGTATCGACCCGGCCTCAATCTCGCGGTGCGCTTCCCTAAAACCGCCATTTTCCTGGCCCTGGTGATCCTGGCCGTCAGCATTTACCCCTTCACCCGGCTGGGCTCCGAGTTCATGCCCCCGTTGGATGAAGGCGACCTGCTCTATATGCCCACCACCATGCCGGGCATCTCCATCACCGAAGCGAAAAACCTCCTGCAACAGACGGACCGCATTATCCGCACCTTCCCGGAGGTGGACTACGTCTTCGGCAAGGTGGGCCGGGCCGAAACCGCCACCGACCCGGCGCCGCTCTCCATGATTGAGACCACCATCCGCCTCAAAGACCGGAAATATTGGCGACCGGGCCTGACCACCGAAGGCCTCATTAAGGAATTGGACGCCGCCGTGAAATTCCCCGGTTTGGCCAATTCCTGGGGCTTTCCCATCAAGATTCGTATCGACATGCTCTCCACCGGCATTAAAACCCCGGTGGGAATCAAATTATTGGGCGATGATTTGAACGTCCTGAGCCGCCTGGGGGGAGAAATCGAGGCCATTTTAAAGCAGGTGCCGGGAACCGCCAGCGTCTTTGCCGAACGCACGGTGGGCGGGTACTATCTGGACTTCGACATCAACCGTAAGGAAGCGGCCCGGTACGGCCTCACCGTGGGCGACGTCCAGGAAGTCATCACCATGGCCATGGGGGGCGAAAATATTACCCAAACGGTGGAAGGCCTGGAACGTTACCCGGTGAATCTGCGGTATTTTCAGGATTATCGCAGCAGCCTGCCGGCCCTGAAGCGCATCCTGATACCTACTCCCAAGGGACCCCCTATCCCCATGGAGCAGGTGGCCGACATCAAGGTCCACCAGGGGCCGGACATGATCAAGAGCGAAGGCGCCCGGCGCACCGCCTCCATCTTTGTGGATATTCGGGATATCGACCTGGGAACCTATGTCCAGAAGGCCAAGGAAGCCATCCAGACTCATTTGAAAATGCCTCCGGGCTACAACCTCTTGTGGAGCGGCCAGTTTGAGTACCTGGAAGAGGCCCGCCAGCGGCTGGCGGTTATTTTGCCGATCACCCTGGGACTTATCTTCATGCTCATGTATCTGGCCACCGGTTCGATCTTCAAGGTCGTCATCATCATGCTGTCACTGCCCTTCTCCATAGTGGGCAGCGTTTGGCTCCTCTACGTCTTGGGTTACAATTGGAGCCTCGGGGTAGTTGTGGGGGTCATCGCCATGCTTGGTCTGGACGCCGAAACCGGGGTAATCATGCTTCTCTACCAGGACATTGCCTATAATCAGCGCAAGCAAGAGGGCCGCCTCAAAACCCGGGAAGATTTGGTGGACGCGGTGAGGGAGGGGGCGTTGATGCGCCTCCGGCCCAAGCTCATGACGGTGCTGGCCAACTTTTTGGGGCTGCTGCCGGTGATGTGGGCCACCGGCGCCGGCTCCGAAGTGGCCAAGCGCATCGCCGCGCCCATGGTGGGAGGAGTTGTGACCTCTTTTCTCTTGGAACTTTTCGTTTATCCGGCCATTTATCTCTTGTGGAAATGGCACTCCGAGGTGAAGCGGCAAAACTTTCCTCAACCGTGATGAACCAGCAACGCCCTTGTGGTTCAAGCAATTAAGCTTTCGTGCGCACTGCGCACCATTTCACCCGTGGCAGGCACGGAGGCCCGCCCCACCGGTCTTCTCATGATTTATACCAATCTGCGCTCAAAAAGGTAATTTCCCTTCGTAGGGTGCGTCTCACGCACCAAGAATGGCGCGTGAGACGCGCTACGGATTTTAGCGCCTTGGAAAACCACTCTCCGGACCTGAAAATACTTTTCTGAGAGCAACCTGGTATCAAGTCATTAGGCCCAGGAGTTCGGCGGTCTTGGTCCTAAGCAGCGCCGGGTCTTGCCGGGTTTCCACATTGAGGCGGAGGACGGGTTCGGTGTTGGACGGGCGCAGGTTGAAACGCCAGGCGGAGAATTCCAGGCTGAGGCCGTCGGTGCGGTCGGCCGCGATGGCTTCGGCCTGATAGCGCGCTTCGACGCGTTTCACGGCCGCATCGGGGTCGAGCAATTTGCGGTTGATTTCGCCGCTGCACGGGTAGCGCCCCATTCTCTCCCGGACCAGGGCGGAAAGGGGCTGGCCGGTGCGGCACATGCTCTGAAGGACCAGCAGCCAGGGGATCATGCCGCTGTCACAATAGGCGAAATCCCGGAAGTAGTGGTGCCCCGACATCTCCCCGCCGTAGAGGGCGTTTTCGGCCCGCATCCGCTCCTTGATGAAAGCGTGACCGGTCTTGCTCATCACCGGGCGGCCGCCGGCCTCCCGCACCATTTCCATGGTATTCCAGGTCAACCGGGGGTCGTGGATGATCGCCGCGCCCGGCTGATGCGTCAGCAGCGCCTGTGCGATAAACCCCACCAGGTAATACCCCTCGATAAAAGCTCCCTGTTCATCGAAGAAAAAGCAGCGGTCAAAGTCGCCGTCCCAGGCCAGGCCCGCCGCGGCCTCATGGTCTTTGACCGCCTGGGCGGTGATTCGGCGATTTTCCGGCAGCAGAGGGTTGGGCACCCCGTGGGGAAAGGTCGGGTCCGGGGCGTGGCAGATCTTGATGAACCGGAAGGGCAGGTGCGGCTCCAGGGCGTCGAGCACCGGCCCGGCGCAGCCGTTGCCGGCGTTCACCACCACCTTGAGAGGTTTCATAACCTGGGGGTCGATGTAGCTCAACAGGTGGCTGATATAGGCATCCAGGCAATCGATGTCTTTCCGGCCCCCCCTAAGTTTGGGGGAGGGCGGCCAGGCCCGGGCCGCGGCCAGCCGTTCGATCTCGTGAAGGCCGGAGTCGCCGCTCAGGGGCCGAGACTCTTCCCGCACGAACTTCATGCCGTTGTATTCCGGGGGGTTGTGGCTGGCGGTGACCATGATGCCGCCGTCCAGCCCGAGGTGGGAAGTGGAGAAATAGACCTGCTCCGTGCCGCACAGCCCCAGATCCCAGACCTCCACCCCGGCGTCGTTAAGGCCTGCGGCCAGGGCCTCAGCCAGGGGGAGGCTGGAGAAGCGCACATCCCGCCCCACCGCCACCCGGGCCGGAGACAGGAACGCGGCATAAGCCCGGCCGATCCGGTAAGCCAGGTCCTCGTTGAGTTCCCCGGGAACCCGGCCCCGGACGTCATAGGCTTTAAAACAGCTGAGCTTTCCCATGGCTAAATCCTGTGGTGTGCAGACGTTAATGGCGGGCAGTGCCCGCCCTACATTTAACTGCGGTGCGAAGCTCCTGGTCGGTGGCGGCTCGCACCATTTTCGGATATTTGGTATTATCATGTTCAGGGTTTAAAGGCCAGGGTGAAGCATCTCTTGCGGGTGAATACCGAGCCGTCATCCATGGGGCTCTGGCCCACCCGTAAATCACGAAATGATTGGCGGGGCGGGCCTCCGCGCCCGCCGCCGTTGGTGGCACAGGTTTTCAACCTGTGCACCCGCACCGGTAAGATACCGGGGCCACCAAAAACTTTTCAAGACAGGATCGAACCGAATGATTCATATCTCCAGGTCGGTGGTGGGAGCGGCCGAACTCGAGGCCATGGGCCGGGTGATGCGCGAAGATGGCTACCTGGGTATGGGCCGGGAAGTGCGGGCTTTTGAAGAGGAGGTGCGGGAATACTTAGGCGGCCAGGACCGCTCGGTCATCTGCCTCAATTCCGGCACTGCGGCCCTGCATCTGGCGGTGCAGGCGGTCACCCGCCCCGGGGATGAAGTCCTGGTCCAATCGTTGACCTTTGTGGCCTCGTTCCAGGCGATCAGCGCCGCGGGCGCGGTGCCGGTGGCCTGTGAAGTTTACCCGGATACGGTAACCCTGAACCTTGAGGATGCCGCCCAAAGAATTACGCCCCGCACCCGGGCTGTGATGCCGGTCCATTACGCCGGCAACCCCGGGGACCTTGAGGCCATCTATGGGTTTGCCCGGCGTTATGGCTTGCGGGTGATTGAAGACGCGGCCCACGCCTTCGGATGCACCTATCAGGGGCGGAAGATCGGCTCTTTTGGCGACCTGGCCTGCTTCAGCTTTGACGGGCTTAAAAATATCACCAGCGGGGAGGGGGGGGGCGTGGTCGCTTCGGACCCGAGGGTTATTCAATCAGTTCAGGATGCCCGCCTGTTGGGGGTGCAACGGGACACCGAAAAACGTTATCAGGGGGCGCGAAGTTGGGAGTTCGACGTCCAACAGCAAGGCTATCGGTACCATATGAGCAATCTGTTGGCGGCCCTAGGAAGGGTGCAACTGCGGCGCTTTGAAGGGGAATTCAAACCGCGGCGCATCGAATTGGCGCAAAAATACCGCGTCGCCTTTACCGGCGCGGGAGATTTGCAGCTTTTGCAGGGCGATCCCGGCCCGATTGTCCCCCATATATTTCCCATCCGGGTGCTGAACGGCAAGCGGGATGGGCTGCGGCAATTTTTGCTGGACCGGAAGATTGAATGCGGCATTCACTATAAGCCGAATCATCTCCTCTCTTTTTACGGGGGGGGCCAGGAGGCGCTGCCGGTTACCGAAAGGGTCTATGAAGAGTTGTTAACTCTGCCCTTGCATGCCGGGTTGAGGGATGACGAGATTGATTATGCCATTGCTTCAGTCATTGAATTTTTGTCTCAGGCCGCAGACTGCTAAAGCTACGCCTGGGGAGGATGGACCATAAGATGACCACGACCGACAGCCGTCAAGACGCGGCCAAGCCAGAGGGGGATCTTTGCGCCCCGGGGTGGAAAGGCATCATTTTAGCCGGGGGCGCCGGAACCCGGCTCTATCCCGTTACCAAGGTGGTCAGCAAACAACTCCTGCCCGTCTATGACAAGCCCATGATCTACTACCCCCTGTCAATCCTCATGCTGGCCGGCATCCGGGAAATTCTCCTCATCTCCACCCCGGAGGACCTGCCCAGATATGAGGGCCTGCTGGGGGACGGGGCTCAATTGGGGGTGCGCTTCACCTATGCGGAACAACCCCGCCCCGAGGGCCTGGCCCAGGCCTTCATCATCGGCAAGGAATTCATCGGCCGGGACCGGGTCTGCCTCATCCTGGGGGACAATATTTTTTACGGCCATGGGCTCGAGGCGATCCTGGCGCGGGCCTTGCGGCTGACCAAGGGCGGTCTGGTGTTCGGCTATTGGGTCAAAGATCCGGAAAGGTATGGGGTGGTTGAATTTGACGAATCCGGCCAGGTCCTGGATATCGTGGAGAAGCCGGTCAAACCGAGATCGTCCATCGCCGTGTCCGGCCTCTATTTTTATGACAATCGCGTGGTTGACATCGCCTCTCGCCTCAAGCCTTCCGACCGGGGAGAATTGGAGATTACCGATGTCAATAAAGCCTACCTGAAAAGCGGGGAACTGCGGGTGGAGGTTTTGGGCCGGGGTTTCGCCTGGCTGGACACGGGAACCCATGAATCGCTCCTGGAGGCCTCCACGTTCATTGAGACCATTGAGAAACGCCAGGGCCTCAAGATAGCCTGCATCGAGGAAATTGCTTATCGCCGGGGCTTTATCGACGCCAAGCGCCTGCGCCGGCTGGCCCAACCCATGCGGAAGAATGGCTATGGCCAGTACTTGCTGAAGATCTTATCGGAATGAACCGGCGGCGGGCCGATCTTGCCCGGGAAACCGGCCCGGCCCCCTGATCCCGGAGCTTCCCGTCAGCCGCCGGGGCTAATATCGGGAGCCGCCCTCCACGTTTTGGATGATGGAGGCGGCCTCTAACCTCAGGGTCCGGTACTGATTGGTGATAATGCTGAGGTTCGAGAGCTTGCCTTCCACGTCATTAAGCGCCGTGACCTCGGAGTCAATTTGCCGGCGCACGGCGCGATGCCGGTCGCCGCAGTCGATCTCCCGGGGCACCCTATCTCTCAGGACCTGTACCTGATTGAGGGCGTCATTACATAACCGGATCGCGATGCTTAATTTTTCGTCCGCCAGCGCCAGTCTCGGGTTTCTCTGGGTTCTGGCCCGGTCTTGTTTGAGCTCCGCCAGATCATCATAAAGCATCTTTTCGTTCCAGGCGATCCGCTCTTTTACCCGGGTCACCCGGGAATCAAAGTCATAACACATCCGGTCCGTGCGCCCCGCCAGCGCGGTGCTCGCCAGCAAAGAGCTGAGGCAGAGAAACACCGCCACCCACATTAACTTTTTCATCTCGTCCTCCTGTTGGTATTGATGGAGTTGCCCCGTTCCGATCCTCTTCTCCAGATCACCATATAGGGATGGATGCTAATGGTCAACATTTTTAGGACCATCCTTGAGCCTAAACCAAGCCGCCCCGGGCAAGATGCCGGCCCTTGACGGCGGCCACGGGACAAGTTATATGAGACTGAATATCAACTCACGCACTTGCAAAAGAGAGCTGCCTGATGGTAATTTCGGGGATAAGCAACCGGGAGCGGCGCACGGTGAAATTCATTCTCATGGCCATGTTGTTATTAGGATTGATGTGCCCCGCAGCCTGTGGGTCTATTTGGCCGGGCCAGGAAAAATCGGCGAATGAGATAAAGCTGGCAGGGCGCATCGAGGCGACCGAAACGGATCTGGCGTTTCAGGTCCCCGGCCGGATAGAGGCAATCTCCATCGAATTGGGCGAGGACGTCAAGGCCGGCCAGGTGGTGGCAAAGCTGGATGACAAGGTTTTTCGCCATGAGGTGGATGCGGCGGAAGGGGCATGGGAAGCCGCCGACGCAACGCCCGGCCCCAAAAAGCTCAAAGATGCGGAGCTCCGGCAGGCGAAGGCGGCTTTGGAATTAGCCAAGCTGCGCTTGACCTACGCCACCCTGACGTCCCCGGTGAGCGGCCTGGTCCTGGCGAGGTCAGCCAATCCCGGAGAATTAGCCGCGGTCGGCGCCACCATCATCACCCTGGGTGATCTGGATAACGTCTGGTTCGAGGGATATCTGCCGGAAAGGGACCTGGGGAAGGTGCGCTACGGCCAGAAGGCGGCCATCACCATTGATTGGGCGTCCGGGGAAAAATATTCCGGCGCCATATCGTACATTGCCGCGAAAGCCGAGTTTACCCCCAAGACGGTGGAGACCTACCGGGAGCGGGTAACCATGGTCTATCGCATCCGGATTAAATTGCCCAATCCCCAGAGAGCGCTGAAAGTAGGCATGCCGGCCGAGGCAGTCATCTCCCTTGCTAAGTAATACTGCTGAGATTTGCATTCAAGCCACCGGGTTGACCAAGCGTTTCGGGCCGCGGGTGGCGGTGGACCACCTTGACCTGGAAGTATTCCGGGGCGAGGTCTTTGCCCTCCTGGGGCCTGACGGCGCCGGCAAGACCACCGCCATGCGGATGCTGAGCGGTATTTTGCCACAGGATGAAGGCCAGGCCCGGTTATGGGGGTTAGATACCTTGCGGCAAACCAGGCAGATGAAGGAGCGCCTGGGTTACCTGCCGCAAAGCTTCGGCCTCTATGATGACCTCACGGTCGCGGAAAACCTCATTTTTTATGCTGACCTCTGCCGGGTTTCCCGGGCCCAGCGGCGGGAACGCATGCCGGAGTTGCTGGCCTTCGCCAATCTCACCCCTTTCCAGGACCGCCTGGCCGCCAAGCTTTCCGGAGGGATGCGCCAGAAATTGGGCTTGATCTGCACCCTGGTGCACCGGCCCCGGTTGCTCCTGTTGGATGAACCAACCTCTGGCATGGACCCCGTCTCCCGTCAGGAATTCTGGTTTATCCTGCATGAGCTCCTGAAAACCGACGTCACCATTTTCCTGGCTACGCCCGATATGGATGAAGCGGAACGGGCCCATCGGGTGGGTCTGATGTATCAGGGCCGACTCCTGGTGGCCGAAAGCCCGCAAGCCCTCAAAGACGCGTTTGCCGGAGAATTGCTGGAGTTGCGGACTCCGGACCTGAGGGCGGCCCGGAGGATTCTCTCCGGCCAACCTTATCTCCGGCAGGTACTGGCCATGGGTGACCGGATCGTGGTCACCGTGGACCGGGCCGAGCCGGCGATAGGCTTCATTGAACAGACGCTGCGCCAGGCCGGGGTCACGGCCATGCAGATTTCCGAGACCGAACCGGGACTGGAAGATGTCTTTGTGCAGATTATGCGCCGGCAAGAGGGGTGATGGAGACTGACTTTGCCATCGAGGTAAAGAACCTCACCCGTGATTTCGGGGACTTTCGGGCCGTGGACGACCTTAGTTTTCAGGTGCGCCGCGGCGAAATTTTCGGCTTTTTAGGGCCCAATGGGGCGGGAAAATCCACCACGATTCACCTGCTCACCGGGTTGTTGCAACCCACCTCCGGTTCCGGCCAGGTGGCGGGACTGGACCTGGCCCGCGAGGCCAAGCGGATCAAGCGGCAAATCGGGTATATGTCGCAACGCTTCTCCCTCTATGAAGACTTGACGGTGGAGGAGAACCTGCTTTTTTTCGGCGGTATTTATGGACTGTCGCCCGCCAGAGCCAGGGAGCGCGCCCAAGAACTGCTGAGCCTCATGGATCTGTCCGAGAGACGCCGCGACCTGACCCGCCACCTGGCCAAGGGTTTGCGGCAGCGGCTGGCCCTGGCTTCGGCCATCATCCATGAACCAGCCATCCTCTTTTTGGACGAACCCACCAGCGGCGTTGACCCTGTGTCCCGGTGGAATTTCTGGGACCTGATCTATGACATGGCCGACGCGGGGGTGACCACCCTGGTAACCTCTCATTACCTTGATGAGGATGAGTTCTGCGACAAGCTGGCGCTCCTGCATCAAGGGCGCCTCATCGCCCTGGGCGCCCCCCAAGAACTCAAAGAAACTATGGCGGGAGAAATCTTGGCCATCCATTGCGACCGCCTGGATGAGGCCTTTGAGGTGGTGCGGTCCTTGCCTCCGGTGACCTCGGCGGCGATCTTCGGCAACCGCCTCCACGTGGCCGCCGCCAACCCGGAGCAAGCCCAGGTGATGGTGCGGGAAGCCCTTAAAGCCCGGCAAATTTCCATTCGGCGGTTGACGCCGGTTTCCCCCACCCTGGAAGACGCCTTTATCGCCATGATTTCCAGGGTTCGAGGGGTTTGAGCCTATGGATCTGGGGCGCACTTGGGCCATCGCCCGGAAGGAATTCATCCACATTCGCCGAGACCCCTACAGTCTCATCATGATCATGTTGCTGCCGGTGATTCAGTTACTGATCTACGGGTATGCCCTGACCTTCAACATTAAAGATGTGCCCGTGGCGGTCTGCAACCGGGACCGAGGGCACCTGGCTGACAAGTTTCTCAACGAGTTCCGGGGTTCGCCCTATTTTAACCTGACGCGTTCGGCTGGCGGCAGTGAGGCAATTGACCTCCTGCTCGCCGCCCGCCAGGTGCGTTTGGGTTTAGTGTTTCCCCATGATTTCACCCGACTCCTGCAAAGCGGCCGCACCGCCCCGATCCAGGCCCTGGTGGACGGCGCCGAACCTAACGCCGCCAACGTTATCCTGGGTTATGTCCAAAGCATCAGCGGCGATTTCAACCAGAAGGTATTGGGGGACAGACTGAACCGAGATGGGCTCCCGCGGCTGGAATTGCGCCTGAAACCCGAGTGGCGCTTCTGGTTCAATGAGGACCTGGAGAGCATCAATTTTATCGTGCCCGGTCTCATCGTGGTCATCATGACCATGGTGGGCACCATCCTGTCGGCCCTGTCCGTAGTGCGGGAAGTGGAACGGGGCGCCATGGAAAGCTTGTTTGCCACCAGCCTGGAAAAATCAGAACTTCTCCTGGGCAAGCTGGCGCCTTATTTCTGCGTGAGTATGCTGGTGCTGTCTCTGGCCATGCTCATGGGACATTTTCTCTTTGAAGTCCCCTTGCGCGGCAGCCTGGGGTTGCTCATCGCTCTGTCGGCCATTTACCTCCTGGTGATGCTGGCCCAGGGCCTCCTCATATCGGTCACCTCGGCCAACCAGTTGCAGGCGTTTCAGACAGCGATGCTCATCAATTTTCTTCCTGCGCTCTTGATGTCGGGGTTCGTCTTTTCCATCCAGCTGATGCCGTTGCCGCTCCAAATATTGTCCTACCTGGTGCCGGCTAAATACCTGGTGACCATTTCCAAGGGCATCTATTCCAAGGGTATCGGTCTGGACATTTTGTGGCCGGATGCCTTGATCCTGGTGGGTTTTGCCGCCACGTTTCTGTTAGCTGCCCTGCGGCGCCCCGTGAAAAAGATCAGGTAAAATATAATGGGCCGACGCATCTGGCAAATGGTGAAAAAGGAATTCATCCAGGTCTGGCGGGACCGGCGGTTGCGGATTTTCCTGTTTCTGCCCCCCATCGTGCAACTCATTATTTATGGCTATGCCATCAACTTCGATATCAAGCAGGTGCCTTTCGCCATCTTTGACGAAGATCGCACCCAGGCCAGCGAGTTCCTGCTTTCCCGGTTCACGGCGTCGGAATATTTCCGCCTGACGGATTCCATCAACAGCGAGGCGGAACTGCGGAACCTGATCGACCGCAGCCGGATTACCCTGGCGGTGCGCATCCCGAAGGGTTTTGCCGAAAAAATCAAGGCCAACCAGCCGGCCCCGCTGCAACTCATCCTGGACGCCACCGATTCCAACGCCGCCTTGATTGTGGCTAAATATACCCGGACTATCCTCAACGATTACTCTCGCGAGATTCTCCAACAGACCCTCCGGCGCCTGGATTTGCCGAAGCGATTGCAGACACCGGTGGTGATCGAGCCGCGAGCCTGGCTTAACCCCAACCTGGAGAGCAAAAACGCCTTTGTTCCCGGGGTCATCGCCATGGTGGTGATGCTGGTGAGCCTGATGCTCACCGCCCTTTCGGTGGTGCGGGAGAGAGAGATCGGCACCATGGCGCAAATCCTGGTCTCCCCCCTCAGCCCCCTGGAATTCTTGTCCGGCAAGACTATCCCTTTCATCCTCATCTCTCTGGTGGACGTAGCCCTGGTAACCCTGGTGGGCGTCTTCTGGTTCGAGATACCCTTTCAGGGGAGCGTGATAGTGCTCTTTATCGGGACTATGGCTTTCCTCCTCAGTTCCGTGGGATTGGGCCTGCTGATCTCGACGGCCTGCACCACCCAGCAACAGGCAGTCATGGCCGGCACCTTCGTGCTGACCCCCGCCATTCTGCTCTCCGGCCTGATATTCCCCATCGCCAACATGGCCACAATCTTTCAATATATTACCTATGTCAATCCCTTGAGATACTTTATCGTCATCGTGCAGGGCGTCTTCCTGGGAGGTCGAAGTCTGGCGTCCCTGTGGCCCCAAATGGCTGCCATGGCCGGGCTGGGGGTGGTTTTTCTCAGCCTCAGCATCATCCGCTTTCGCGGCCGGCTGGCCTGATACCAAGTCGCAAACCAACAACAATTTTCTTGTAGGGGCGCCGTGTGTCCGCCCTTGATTGAGGGCGCCGGCTAAAGAAATGTAGCGTCATACTCATCTTCGACAGTTGTAAAAAAATAGTTTTGGATTATCAGTAAGTTAAGCCATGGCAAAAAAGGGGTGGCACTACATGCTATTGGAGTCCGGCGTCTGGTCTTCAACTGACCGGTCCCAGAGGGGTGACCGCCGACGGCGGCCGCACCCCGGCGGCGGCGAAGGCGTGGTGGGCCGAACCCACCAGGTCG
>VGSJ01000013.1 GCA_016875015.1 Deltaproteobacteria bacterium
TTATCAACTGCGCACCGACCTGGTGGGTTCGGCCCACCACGCCTTCGCCGCCGCCGGGGTGCGGCCGCCGTCGGCGGTCACCCCTCTGGGACCGGTCAGTTGAAGACCAGACGCCGGACTCCAATAGCATGTAGTGCCAACCCTTTTTTGCCATGGCTTAACTTACTGATAATCCAAAACTATTTTTTTACAACTGTCGAAGATGAGTATCACGCGCCATTCTTGGTGCGTAAGACGCACCCGAAGGGAAATTACCTTTTTGAGCGCAGATTGGTATCAGGCCCCAGGTCCCTCAGCTTCCCGGCCAACCACGCGCTCCGGGCGCCGCCGCCTAAACAGGTTGACCATCTTTTTCTGGAAGGATTCCATGTAGAGGTAAAAGACCGGGGTGATGTAGAGGGTGAGGAGCTGGGAGACCAGGAGGCCGCCCACCACCGCCACCCCTAAGGGCTGGCGGGATTCGGCCCCGGCCCCGAAGCCCAGGGCGATGGGCAGGGACCCCATAAGGGCCGCCATGGTGGTCATCATGATGGGCCGGAAGCGGACCAGGGCCCCGGAGTAAATCGCCTCCCGGGGGCTTAGGCCCTCGGTGCGCTGGGCGTCCAGGGCGAAGTCGATCATCATGATGGCGTTTTTCTTGACGATCCCCACCAGCATGATCACCCCCACAAAAGCGTAGATGTTCAGGTCCATACCGAAGAGCATCAAGGCCAACAAGGCCCCGACCCCGGCGGAGGGCAGCCCCGAGAGGATGGTCAGGGGGTGGATGAAGCTCTCATACAAGATGCCCAGGATCAGGTAGATCACCAGAATAGACATGATCAACAGGAGCCACAAGCCCTGCATGGAGGCCTGGAAGGCCTGGGCCGCGCCCTGGAAGTTGGTGGTGATGGTGGCCGGCAACATCTGCCGGGCCAGCTTGTCCACTGCGGCCACCGCGTCGCCCAGGGCCGCTCCCGGCTTGAGGTTGAAGGAGATGGTCACCGCCGGCAGCTGGCCCGCGTGGTTGATGGTCAGGGGTCCCAGGTTCCGGGTCAGGCCGGCCACCGCATCCAGGGGCACTAACTGGCCTTTGCTGGAGCGGATATAGAGCCACTGCAGGGCCGCGGGGTCCGCCTGGTACCGGGGCGCAAACTCCATGATGACGTCGTATTCGTTGTTGGGGGCGTAAATGGTGGAGATCTGCCGGGAGCCGTAGGCGTAGTAGAGGGCGTCCTCGACCTGATGGGCCGTGACCCCCAGGGTGGCCGCCTTGTCCCGGTTGATCTCCACGTTGACCTGAGGGTTTTTGATCTGCAGGTCGCTGGTCACGTCGATCAGCCCCGGCAGGGTGCG
Organism: Deltaproteobacteria bacterium; assembly: GCA_016875015.1. GTDB lineage: Bacteria > Desulfobacterota > Desulfobaccia > Desulfobaccales > 0-14-0-80-60-11 > 0-14-0-80-60-11. Next base: position 1,336 of record VGSJ01000013.1, read on the forward strand.
CACCTTGGCCTCCAGCAGGGGGGCATGATGGTACAGGTCCTTGATGTCCGGGCTCTGGAGGGTCAACTGGTACAGGCTCTTGGTCAGCATGCCGCCGAGGCGGATGGGGGGCAGGTTCTGCATGAAGGCCCGGATGCCCGGTACCGTGGCCAACTGGGGCCGCAACTGCTGGATAATTTCTTCCACTCCCGGGCGCTGGTTCCGGGGGATGAGGCGGATGAATATGCGGCCGGTGTTGCCCGCCACGTTAGGACCGCTGGCCCCGACGCTGGACATCCAGTTCTTCACATAAGGGTTTTCGGCGACAATGGCCGCCAACGCCTTTTGTTGCCGCACCATGGCATCGAAAGAGATGCCTTGGGCCGCCTCGGTGAAGGTAAAAATCGATCCCGTGTCCTCGCTGGGGAGAAACCCTTTGGGAATAATCCCCAGCAGGAACAGGGTGAGCACCAGGAGCAGGACGGAAACAATCATGGTGGACCGCTGGCGCCGGAGCACCCAGGTCAGGGTCCGGTCATAGCCGTGGAGCATCCCCTGAAAGATGCGCTCCGTCAGGTCATACAGGCGGCCGTGGCGCTCCTCCCGGGGCGGCCGCAGGAACCGGCTGCACAGCATGGGCGTGAGGGTCAGGGAAACAAAGCCGGACACCAGGATGGCCGCGGCGATGGTCACGGCGAATTCGTGGAGCAGCCTCCCCAGGATACCGCCCAGAAAGAACACCGGGATAAACACGGCCGCCAGGGACAGGGTCATGGAGAGAATGGTGAAGCCGATCTCCCGGGAGCCGTTGATGGCCGCCTCGAACGGCGGCTCTCCCATCTCCATGTGCCGGACGATATTTTCCAGCACCACGATGGCGTCGTCCACCACGAACCCCACGCACAGGATCAGGGCCATGAGGGACAGGTTGTCCAGGCTGTAGTCCAGGAGATACATCACGGAAAAGGTGCCCACGATGGACAAGGGCAGCGCCAGGCTGGGGATTACGGTGGCCGAGAAATTCCGCAGGAAGAGAAAGATCACCATGACCACCAGCCCCAGGGCCAACAGCAGGGTGAACTGGACGTCGTTCACCGATTCCCGGATGGTGGCGGAGCGGTCGTACAGGGTGACGATGTGCACCGACGCGGGGATCTGGTTCCTTATGGTGGGCAACAACCTATTAATGGAGTCCACCACCTCGATGGTGTTGGTGCCCGGCTGTCGCTGGATGGCCAAGACGATGGCCCGGGAAGTTTTGTACCAGGAGGCGATCTTGTCGTTGGAGACGCTGTTGATCACCCGGCCAATCTCCGACAGGCGCACGGGTTGGCCGCCCCGGTAGGCCACGATGAGGGGGCGGTACGCCTCGGCGGTGGTGAGCTGCCCCGTGGCCTGCACCGTAAAGGCCTGATGCGCGCCGTAGAGGGTCCCCGTGGGCAGGTTGACGTTTTCTTTCCTGACCGCGTCGGCCACCTCGTTAATTCCCAGGCCGCGGCTGGCCAGGGCCTTGGGGTCCAGCTGGACGCGCACCGCAAACTTCTGCTCCCCGAAGATCTGGACCTGGGCCACCCCGTTGATCATGGAAATGCGCTGAGCCATGAGGGTGTCGGCATATTCGTTCACGGTGGACAGGGGCAGGGTCTCGGAGGTCACCGCCAGGTAGAGGACCGGCTGATCCGCGGGGTTCACCTTCTGGTACACCGGCGGGGTGGGCATGTCCGGGGGCAACTGCTTGGAGGCCTTGCCGATGGCCGCCTGGACGTCCTGGGCCGCGCCATCCAGACTGCGGCTCAGATTGAATTGCAGGGTGATCTGGGTGAGTCCCAGGGCGTTGGTGGAGTTCATGGAGTCCAGGCCGGCGATGGTGGAGAACTGGCGTTCCAGGGGGGTGGCCACCGAGGAGGCCATGGTCTCGGGGGAGGCCCCGGGGAGATTGGCGGTCACCATGATGGTGGGAAAATCGACGTTGGGCAAATCGCTCACCGGGAGGTAGCGATAGCTCATGGCCCCGAAAAGCAGGATCGCCAGCATGACCAGGGTGGTCATGACCGGCCGGCGGATGAAGAGCTCGGTGAAGTGCATAGGGCCGCTCCGGGACTTTTAGATCCCGGTCTTGATCGAAACCAGGGCTCCCGGCGCCAGCCGGATCTGGCCGTCGGTCACGACCAGTTCCCCGGGCTTGAGCCCCTTGGTGATAATGACGTCGCCGTCGATGGGGCGCCCCACTTCCACGGGGCGGATCGAAACGGTCAGGTCGGGCTTCACCACGAAGACAAACTGCCCTTCCTGGCTCGTCTGAATGGCCTGGGAGGGGACCAGAATGGCGTTGGGCTGGGTTGAGAGTTGCACCACCACGTTGACGAACAGCCCCGGCCACAGGCGCTTGGGCTCGTTGGTAAAGGTGGCTTTGCACAAGATGGTCCCCGTGGTTTTGTCCACGGTGTTGTCGATAAAGCTGAGGACCCCGACCTCGGGGTTGTTCTCCTGCCCGGCGATGACGGCCGAAACCAGGATCTTTCCCTCCGCCATGTACTTCCGGATCGCCGCCAGGTTTTGTTCTGGGATGGCAAACGAGACGTAGATGGGCTGGATCTGGTTGATGACCACCATGGCGGTGTCGGCGTCGGCCTTGATCATGTTCCCCCGGGGCGCGATCAGGCTGCCGGTGCGGCCGTTCATGGGGGCCTTGATATAACAATAACTGAGATTGAGCCGGGCATTGTGCACCGCCACCTGGCCGGCATTGACCGTGGCGGCCAGAGACTCGGCGGTGGCCTTGGCCTGGTCGTAATCCTGCTGGCTGACGAACTGTTTCCTGATCAACTCGGCATAACGCCCCGCGTCGGCCTGGGCCTTGTTGGCCAACGCTTTATCCCGGGCCAGGTTGGCTTCCACCTGTCTGAGAGCCGCCTCATACGGGCGCGGATCAATAACGAAGAGGAGGTCGCCCTGTTTCACGTCCTGGCCTTCCTTAAAATTGACCTGGACCAGCTGGCCCGCCAGGCGGGACTTGATGGACACGGTGGAGTAAGCCTCGACGTTGCCGATGACCTTCAACTCCACGGGCACGGTCTTCTTCGTTACCGTGGCCACCAGGACTGGCGCCGGCGGGGGCGGGGGCGGCTTTTTGTCGCCGGAACAGGAGGACGTCAGGAGGAGAACGGTGAGAAACAGGGAGAACCAGACCGTGGCCCTAAAACCGAGATAATCTTTAGAATTGTCCATGGATGATTGAGGGTTCACGTTTTTCAAGAACCAGGCTTACATGGAGTATATCAGGATGGCATGAAGCTCCCTCTCGGCTAAAAAAATCCGAGTGCGCTCCCCCAGCCCAATTTGGTAATTATAATAAATCTCGCTCCCTAAATCCAGGAGAGATCGTTTTCCCAATGCCGGCAATTCATCCCATACACGACCTTCTAATACCATGGCATTTGGGCGGCACCGTACCGGATTTCATACGACCGCCGGGTGCGACGCTACGGAAACCAAGCGGTTGTGTCCCGGCAAACCAATGAGACAGAAGCGGCACAAATTCCGCCGAAAAGGCGCGAAAAAGGCGTTTCCGCAACTTAACTTATTTATATTGCCACAATATTTTTTTGACCAGGTTTTTCTGGGGGAAAAGGTCTGGAGGAGATGGCCTTCCTGTGGTAATATTCACGTCGTATGGCCAGGTTAGCAAACCCGGGGGCGATTTTCCCTCTCACATATCATCGCGCCCCATACCCCGGTTTTTCTGCTAAAAGGCCTCCATCTTTTCCCCAAGGAGCACTTCCAGAATATGGATTCCTACAAGATACATCTGAGCGAAGCCGAGATGCCCCAGGAGTGGTACAACATCATCCCGGATCTGCCCTCCCCGATGCCGCCTTATCTCCACCCGGCCACCGGCGACCCCATTACCCCTGACGACCTGGCGCCCATCTTTCCCCGGGCCTTAATCGAGCAGGAAGTGAGCCCGGAGCGTTGGCTCCCCATTCCCGACGAGGTGTTGCGTATCTATCAGTTGTGGCGGCCCAGCCCCCTGCACCGGGCCCGCAACCTGGAGGCGGTCCTGAAAACCCCGGCCCGCATCTATTATAAGAACGAATCCGTCAGCCCCGCGGGCAGCCACAAGCCCAACACCGCGGTGGCCCAGGCCTATTACAACAAGGCGGCGGGCATCAAACGGCTGGCCACCGAAACCGGCGCCGGCCAGTGGGGCTGCGCCCTGGCCCTGGCCTGTAACTTTTTCTCCATAGAATGCACCGTGTATATGGTCAAGGTGAGCTATCATCAGAAGCCCTACCGCCGGTCGCTCATGCACATCTGGGGGGCCAGCGTCCACCCCTCGCCCACGGACCGCACCCAGGCCGGCCGGTCCATTCTGGCGAGGGCCCCGGAGACCTCCGGGAGCCTGGGCATGGCCATCTCCGAGGCGGTGGAGGACGCCGCCACCCACGACGACACCAACTATGCCCTGGGCAGCGTCCTCAACCACGTGATGCTGCACCAGACCATTGTGGGGCTGGAGACCAAGAAGCAACTGGCCCTGGCCGGGGAGTCCCCGGACGTGCTCATCGGCTGCGTCGGCGGCGGCAGCAACTTTGCGGGGTTCTGCTTCCCGTTCGTCCCGGACAAACTGAAGGGCCAGGATATCCGTTTTGTGGCGGTGGAACCCACCGCCTGCCCCACCCTGACCAAGGGGACCTACACCTATGACTTCGGGGACACCGCCGGCCTCACCCCCCTGATCATGATGTACACCCTGGGGCACTCCTTCGTGCCGTCAGGAATCCATGCCGGAGGCCTGCGCTACCACGGGGACGCCCCGCTTTTGTGCCAACTGGTGCACGAGAAGGTCATTGAGGCCCGGGCCTACCCCCAGAACCCGGTCTTTGAGGCGGCCCGCCTATTCGCCGCAACCGAGGGGCTCATCCCGGCCCCGGAGACCGCCCACGCCGTCAAGGCCGCGGTGGACGAGGCCCGGCTGTGCAAGGAGACCAATCAGGCCAAGTGCATCGTCTTTAATTTTTCGGGCCACGGCCACTTCGATCTGGCGGCCTACGACGCGTTTCTAGAAGGCCAGCTCCAGGATATCGAGATCGACCCGGAAGAAATGATCCAGAAGGCCCTGGCGGAACTGCCGAAGATCAAGGGGCAATAATACCGTTTTCCGTTTTCTGTTTTCTATAAAGCAGTCGCCCCGGCGGTGGTGCTCCGTGTAGGGCGGGCGCTGCCCGCCATAATTACGGTCCGAAAAGTTCTTTAAATCCCTGGCGCAGGCTTTCCAGCCTGCGCCAGGGAAACGGATTAGTAATGCACAGGCTGGAAAGCCTGTGCCACCGGCTTATAGGGCGGCCCGTGGCCGCCATGCCTGGCGCCCCAGACGCACTCTACGGCTGGATAGCCGGGGGAGCTGTCCCGCATTAGGACTTTTCATGCTTTACGGGTGGGCCAAAGGCCCATGAATGACCGCCCTCAAATTTTCATGAGAGGCGAACCGGCGCCTTGACGCTTCTGGTCCCAGGCCCGGCGGATGACGTCCGCGGTGAACTCGGGCAGGTCGAAGCAGGCAAGCTCGCTCAGAGAAACGAACCGGGCCGCGGTGATGTCCGAGCCGACGGTCAACTCCCCCCCTAAATAGTCGCAGAGGTAATCCACCAGGACATAGTGATAGGCGATGCGGCCGTCGGGGTCGGGAAAGATGCGCTCGGCTACCGCCGCGATGCCCAGGAGGGTCACGGTCAGCCCGGTCTCTTCCGCCAGTTCCCGCTTAATGGCGGCCGCCAGGGTCTCCCCCAGCTCCACCAAGCCGCCGGGCAGGCTCCAGGAGCCCAGGGCCGGCTCCTGGCCCCGGCGCACCAACAGAACCTCATCGCCCTTAAAGACCACGGCGCCAACGCCCACCAGGGGTTGTTGCGGGTAGCGGCGTTTGATACCGGAGTTTTCTCCACCAGGCATCTTAATCAATTCTGAAATCCCAAGGGTCGCTTGCCAGGATGAACTCAGGAACAGGGCGGCTTATTCCGCTCACATTTCAACCCGCAATGACCGCTTCACCCGGATGGCCGCGGCGCCGCCCACGGGACAGACGTGTTCGCAGTGGCCGCAGCCGATGCAGCGGTCCGGGATCACCATGGGCAGTTTCACCTTCACCCGTTCCCCCTGGACATTGACGACCTCCTGCTCGGAAAAGGTGATGGCCTTGGGGGAGACGGGGCAATGTTCTTCGCACACCAGGCAATCGGCGCCTTCGGTGTAAGGAATGCACCGGGTGCGGTCGATGGCGGCGGTCCCCAGGACAACGGCCTGTTTGACCTTCAGTTTGAGGTGGGGGATGGCGCCGGTGGGACACACCTGGCCGCACAGGTTGCAGGAGTAAGAGCAATATCCCATCCGCGGTATGAGCCGCGGGGTGTAGAGCCCCTCCAGCCCCGCTTCCCACAGGACCGGCTGCAGGCCGTTGGTCAGGCAGACCTTCAGGCACTGGCCGCAGCGGATGCAGCGGGAGAGAACCTCCGCCTCGGTCTGGGCCCCGGGGGGCCGGACGAGAAATTCATCGGGCCGCCGGGCCAGGGAACCCAGGCGGATGAAGGGCGCGGCCACGGCCCCCGAGGCCACCGCGGTGATGAGTTGGCGCCTCCCCAGGTCCAGGGGGGTCCGGGGGGCTTTGGAGGTCCAGGTAAAGCTCACCCGGTCCTCTTTGTCGCAGGCCTCCAGGCAGCGGAGGCAGAGTTGGCATTCGGCCGTGGAGTGGCGGGCCGGTTTCCCCGGGGCAAACGCGGCCATCTTACACACCTGGGCGCAGTCGCCGCAGTCGGGGCAGAGGGCGGTAGGCCGCCGCCTCAGCCGGGAGAAGCGGGCGATGAGGCCGTAGAGGGCCCCCAGGGGACAGAAGGCCCGGCACCAGAAACGCCGGTCGAAGCGTTCCCCAGCCACCACCAGGGCAAAGAGCATCAGGGTGAAAAACGGCAGGAGATAGACCAGGGGCCGGAAGGGCAGCGCCGTGGCCTTGAAGAATTGATAGAGCGGCTCGCTCACGTAGGTGAAGGGCGGACCCAAACGGTAGAAGGTCAGCCCGGCCTTTTCCACCCCGTAGCCGAAGGCGGGGTAAAAGACGATGGCCAGGGTGCGGTAGAGCAGGGACAATGGGTCGAACAGCCCCACCAGATTCAAGGAAAAGAGGGACCCCGCCAGCAGTCCTGCCAGCAGGTAGTACTTGCCCCGGCGCCACCGGGCCGCCGCGCCGCGGTCCGGGCGCGGGGTAAAAAGCAGCCGGCGGGCCCCGTCCAGGGTGGTGCCCAGGGGGCAGACCCAGCCGCAGAAAAACCGGCCCAGAATGAAGGTCAGGGCCACCATGACCAGGGACCAGAACAGCCCGGCCACCAGGGGGCTGAAGGTCAGGAGCTGGGCCGCCAGGATCAGGGGGTCGAACCGAAAGAACAGGTCCACCGGCCAGGCCAGGTTTTCCTGCCCCCCGAATTCGGCTTTCAAAAACAGCCACCCAAACAGCGCCAGGAAGAGGATCTGGGTGGCCCGGCGTAGGCGCGCGTAGGCGCGGCCGGTTAAGGAGAAACTGGTTTTATCCATTGATTTTTCCGGGTTGAGGCCATGTTCAGGAAACGAGAGGGATAGTTATTGCAAAAAGCTCCTTCCCATTGATGGTTCTTAAATCCCCCTAAAGTCCCCCTTTTTCAAAGGGGGACTTTCAAAGGATTTCCGTTAAGTTCCCCCGTTGGAAAAGGGGGGGTAGGGGGGATTTAGGTTCTTGGAGCATGTGCCATAACGGAAAAAGCTTTTGGCATTCCCTATAATTAGCCCAAAAATCTCGCAGGGGCGGTGAGTTCACCGCCCCTACTTTTTGCCTGGTTATATCTCAAGAGGCCACCGGGGCCCTGACCCGGGGTTTTCCGGTTACAGTATCTTGATCTTGCTCAGGTCCATTTCACCCCGGCCGGCCTGGTGGGACCTGGTGATATAGCCGATATCCGCGGGTTTCAGGCCGAACAGTTCGGTGCCCAGGGCGTCCAGGGCCACGGGGTCGGCGCCGGCGAACACCAGGTTTTTCACCGCCACATCCTCGATCCGGCCCCCGGAAGGGCCGTTTCGCAGCATGATCCGGGTGGCGTCCAGGACGTGAAGATCGGGGCGCAAAATCAGGTTCATATCCGCGATGTTCTGGTGCAGGCCCACGTGGATGCGGCCCCGCCAGCCGCCGATGGCCCCCATCATGTTCTTCAGGCACATGGTGAGGCGGGCTTCGGAGTGATTCTTGGCGATGGGAATGTTGATGAAGCGGTCGGCTTCCAGAATCTCTTTATAGAAATACCATTTCTTCAGGGCCTTGCCCTTCTCGATTTGGAGTTCAACGAAGCCGCGGTCATCCACGTACTCCACCACTACCCGGGGATCTTTGATGGCTTCCACCGCGGCCTTGATGCCCGAGTTGGCGTAGGCCTTGCGGGCGTCGTGGCAGGTGTTGTCCAGCACCTTGACCTTTTTGGCCCCGGCCTCCAGGCACAATTCCACCACCTGGCGCACCACCAGCGGATTGGCGTTGGCCGCCATCTCCGGGGTGCGGTCCCAGGCCATGTTGGGCTTGACCACCACCACTTCGCCGGGATTGACGAATTTTTTCATGCCGCCCAGGGCCTGGATGGTATCTCCCACCAGTTGGGCGTAATTGGCCCCCTGGGCTTTGGCCACGAGGGGTTGAGGCGTTTCCTGAGGGGCCATGGCCCACACTTCTTCGGGCAACACCAGCCGCCCGGCCCCGCTTGCCAATCCTAAGGCTGCCATATACCTGAGGAAATCACGACGGTGCATTATCGCCTCCTGTCAACCCTCCAGATATTTTCCAGTCTAAACAGAGCCCTGTGAGTTTGCAAGTTTTTCTTGACAAGCCCACGAAAACCTATTATTGACTTAATAGTCATTTTAATGACCCGGTAGTCATAATATCGGACTTGGCGCACGCGGTCCCGAAAAGTTCTTTAAATTGGTAGCACAGGCTTTCCAGCCTGTGCCAAAGTAGCAGGTTAGCCTGGCACAGCCTGGAAAGGCTGCGCTACTGAAATTGAGTTTCTGGTTTTTTCAACAAGATTTTGCTTTAAACAGATTGATTTGACTAAGGAATTAGTTCATTTTTTGTTTGGTTGCGGCCCTATGCCGCGATGTGCCACCAAAGGCGGCGGGCACGGAGGCCCGCCCCACCGACTTTTCATAGTTACGGGTGGGCCACAGGCCCATGAATGACTGTTTGGAAATTTGTGGGACCAGCCCGGACAGCAGCCCTCGCGACCAGTTTAACAAATTTTATAAAAAATGCCAGCTTCCCCCAAAGCCACTAAGAAAGAACTGGTCACCGCGTTTCGCACCCGGGAGATCCTGGCCGCGGCCCGGCAGCTGTTGGAGGAGCGCGGCCTGGAAGTCATGACCATGGAAGAGATCGCCGCGGCCGCCGGGGTGGCCAAGGGCACCCTGTACCTCTATTTCCAGAGCAAAGACGATCTGATCCTGGCCCTCATCACCCAGGTGGGGAAAAACCTCCTTCAGGACGTGGAGGCCTCTATAGAGGCCCTGGGGACGCCTCCGGAGAAGTTGAGCCGGATGGTGTCCGTCCTCCTGGAGTATCTCAACCGGGAGCGGCTGTTGTTTCCCATGTATGCCCGGGAACTGCTCCGGGGGGAGGGGGAATCCCGGGAAGGATTCCGGCGCCCCTACCAGGAATTGGAAGAGAAATTTGTTACCCTGGTGACCCGCCTGTTTGCCGAAGGCATTGCCGCCGGCCAGTTTATTCCCGCCAATCCCCGCCTCCTCACCTTTTTGATTCGGGGGTTGGTCCGGGCCACCGGCTACTACCAGAAGGCCGAAGGACAGGCTGATGCGGCCAAAGAGGCCTTACCGGTTATTCTCACCCTGCTCTCCTCCGGTTTGATCCGGGAAAAGCGATCTTTAGCAGAGGAAGCGGCGCGATGACGGCCAGAAACCTCGGGCTCGGGCTCGCACTGATACTGTGGGGCGCCTCGGTCTTCCCAGGCGGGACTGCCGAACCCCCGGCTCCCCACCTCGATTTAAGGGAAGCCCTGCGCCTGGCCTTTAAGGCCAACCCCAATTTGCAGATCAGCCGCCTCCAGGCCCTCATCGCCGGCGAGCAGGTGGTGCGGGCCCGGTCGGGGCTGCTGCCCCAGGTCAAGACCCAGGTGGGCCAAACCATTTACGATGATCCCCTGAAGTTTAAAATCGGCGGCGGCCTGCCGGGCGCTTCCGGCGGGATCAGCTTTCCCCAGACCAACCGGAACTTCTGGAGCAGCCAGACCTCCGTGAACCAGTTGGTGTTCGACTTCTGGGGCACCCCGGCCAAATATATGGCGGCCATCAAGGGACATCAGGCCAGTCTGCTGGACACCGCCCAGACCCGGGACAACGTGTTTCTGACCGTGGCCCAGGGGTACTTCAAGACCCTCCGGGCCCAAAAAATGGTGGAAGTGGCCAAGCAGAATGTCTTTGACCTCAAGGAGCATCTTCGCATTGCCCAGGACCAGCACCAATTCGGGATCGTGACTTTTAACGACGTGCTGCAGGCCAAGGTCTCGTTGGCTGACGCCCAGCAGAACCTGATCGTGGCCCAGACCGATTTTATCGACATCCGGTCGTCGCTGAACAAGGTCCTGATGCTGCCCGTGTCCGCCCCCACGGTCCTGAAGGATGAGAAAGTCGACCTCAAAGCCTGGGCCCTGGGAGATGCTACGGACGCGGCCTTGAAGCGCCGGAGCGATCTCAAGGCCTCCCAGGAGCGCATCCATGCACAGGAAAAGCAGGTGGTGGAGACCCGGGCCCGGCTATTTCCCCAGTTTGCCGTCCAGGCGGGGCACAACTATCAGGTAAACAATAGCCTGCTGCACAATCACCAGTGGTTTGTCATCTTTGGCATGAACTGGAACATCTTTTCCGGGTTGGACACCAAGGCCGCGATCTCCCAGGCCAGGCTCAAGGTGCAGCAACTGCAGGAGCAGCATAAGGATATGAACGAGCAAGTCCAACTGGATGTCCAGACCGCTTACCTGAAGATCAAAGAGACCGTGGACCGGATCAGGACCACGGAAACCGCGGTGACCCAGGGCGAGGAAAACCTGCGCCTCAACGAAGAGCGCTATAAAGAAAGCGTGGGGACCGCCACCGACGTCATCGACGCCGATACCCTCTTGACCAGGACCCGGGTCAATTACTGGACCGCGGTGTACGACCATCAGATGGCCAAGGCCCAGATGCTCTGGGCCATCGGCGGCATCAATGAACTCCTCCCCCAGGAGAACCAGCCGCGCCATGGCCCGTAAACTTCTCGTCAACATCGGCATAGGCCTTCTGGTCCTGGTCATGGTTGGGGCCGGAATCGCCTACTGGAGGCACATCCAGATTTTCGTCAGCACCGACGACGCTTATGTGGCCGGCTATGTAGGCGTCATTTCGGCCCGGGTGCCGGGGCGGGTGGCCAAAATTCTGGTGGACAACAACCAGCACGTCACTCCCGGCCAGGTCCTGGTGACCCTGGAGCCCCAGGACTATGATACCGCGGTGGCCCGGGAGGCGGGGAACCTGGGCCGCCTGCGCCAGGAAGTGGCCCAGGCCTACGTCCGGGTCTCCACCGCCAAAACCCGGGTGCCCCAGGCGGAAGCCAATTTCAAGATGGCCAGCCTCGATAAGACCCGCTATACCAGCCTGTTTGAACGCCGCACCATCCCCAAACAGACCCTGGACCAGGTGGAAACCCGCTACCGGATCAACCAGGCGGAGTTGAACAAAACCCAGCGGGAACTCAAGGAAGCCTTGGCTGCCATCGGCGGGTCCACCGACATCCCTCTGGACGAGCAGCCGGCCATCAAGGAAGCCAAGGCCAGACTGGAGCAGGCCCGCCTCAACCTGGGCTATGCCAGGATCACCGCCCAGATCGAAGGCTACATCACTAGGCGGCAGGTGGAAGTGGGCAACTGGGTCCAGCCCGGACAGCCCATGATGATGCTCGTGCCTCTGGGCACGTCCCAGCTGTGGGTCCAGGCCAATTACAAAGAGACGGAACTCAATCACCTGTATATCGGCCAGCCCGCCAGGGTCCGGGTGGACAGCTACCCCGGGGTCGAATTTCCCGGCCGGGTGGATTCCATCATGGCCGGCACCGGCTCGGCCTTCTCGCTTCTGCCCCCGGAGAACGCCACCGGCAACTGGGTGAAGGTGGTCCAACGCGTCCCGGTCAAAATCACGCTGATGCCGCCCTTCCCCGCCAACCGCCCCCTGCGCCTGGGGATGTCCACCGAGGTTACCATCGACACCCGGGAACGCACCGGCAAACGGCTATCGGGGCCGGAGTGGCAGTCGTCTTCTCAATAAGTTTTGAGGCCCCCTGGCCGCCTCCCGGTAGCGCCGGACCCCATGAGGCCTTCCGGAGCACTACATGGCGCCGGAAAAGCCGGGGCAATCCCTGGGGCGTCGAAGTTATTGCCCGGATCAATCAGGCTGTGAACCAGAGATGACCACTCCTAACAGCGGCTCCCCGGTGGCGGTCAACAAATGGCTGGTCACCATCGCGGTGATGGCCGGCACCTTCATGGAAATCGTGGACACCACGGTGGTCAACGTGGCCCTGCCCCAAATCGCCGGCAGCCTGGCCGCCTCGGTGGACGAAACCACCTGGATCCTGACGGCCTATCTGGTCTCCAACGCCATCATCCTGCCCATCACCGGCTGGCTCTCGGCGCTCTTCGGCCGCAAGCGCTTTCTGATTCTCTGCATGGCCCTGTTCACCGTCAGTTCCATGTTGTGCGGCATGGCCACCAGTCTGGGGATGCTCATCATCTTCCGCATCATCCAGGGCGTCGGCGGCGGGGCGCTCCAGCCCATCTCCCAGGCCATCCTATTGGAAACCTTCCCGGTGCAGGAGCGGGGCATGGCCATGGCCATTTGGGGCATCGGGGTGATCATCGCTCCCATTGTGGGGCCGGTCATGGGGGGCTGGGTCACCGACAACCTCACCTGGCGCTGGGCCTTCTACATCAACCTGCCCGTCGGCCTGTTGTCCCTGATTCTCACCTGGCTGTTCATTTTCGACCCCGATTACATCCGGCGCCAGCGGGCCGGCAGCATCGACTACTGGGGGCTGGGGTTCTTGATCGTGGGTCTGGGAGCCCTCCAGGTGGTGCTGGACAAGGGGGAGCGGGAAGACTGGTTCTCTTCCGCCTTCATCACCCAACTGGCCATCATCGCGGTGGTGGCCTTAGGTGTCCTGATCTATCATGAACTCAAAACCAGGCACCCCGTGGTGGACCTCCGGCTCTTCAAGGAGCGGAACTACGCCGCCGGGGTGACCATCATGTTTTTTTTCGGGTTTGTCCTCTATGGCAGCATCATGCTCCTGCCCCTGTTCCTCCAAACCCTCATGGGCTACGACGCCACCCTGGCGGGCTGGGCCCTGGCCTTCGGGGGCATCGGCTCCCTGCTGATCATGCCGGTGGTGGGCCGGCTGACCATGGTGATGGACAGCCGCAAAATAGTCTTTGTCGGCCTGTTAATCAACGCCTATGCCGTTTATCTCATGAGCGGCTACACCACCGGCATTGATTTTTATCACGCCTGGTGGCCCAGGTTCGTCCAGGGGTTTGGCCTGGGGGCCACCTTCGTGTCCCTCACCACCCTCACCATGTCCCGCATCCCCCAGGAGAAAATGGGCAACGCCGCCGGCATCTTCAACCTGAGCCGCAATCTGGGGGGGTCTTTCGGCATCGCCACGGCCACCACCCTCCTGGCCCGGCGGAGCCAGTTCCATCAAAGCCGCCTGGTGGAGCACCTCACCCCCCTGTCCCAGCCTTTCAACGATTGGCAGCAGCGCCTGTCCCAAGTCTTGCCGGATTTGGGGACCGACTGGCAGTGGTGGAACACCCCCGAGGCCATGGCCGGGCTATACCAGGAAGTGCTGCGCCAGGCGAAAATGCTGGCCTTCTGCGACGATTACTGGTTCTTTACCATCGTTTTTCTCTGCCTGCTGCCCCTGGTCTTTCTCATGCGTCGCGGCCCCAAGCCTGCCGTCGCCGAAGAGCCGGGGATAGAACCCCTTCCTTGATCCGCCGCACTCTGGTATTGTTCCTAGATAACGCCCATTACCCGGCCGGGTGATGATCTCCGCCGCCCCAGGGCGAGAAGGATACGTGGTTGCGCCTCGTCAATCTTATTCTCCTGCTGATCGCCTCGATTTTCTTCGCCTGGATTCTCAACGAAGTGGGGTGGGATACCCTGGGGCATTATCTCTGGCGGGTAGGATGGTACTGGCCGCTGCTTCTGCTGCCCTATGGGGTGGTCAACTGGCTGGAAGCCTGGTCCTGGAAGTATATCCTGGTCCACCCGCCGGCCAAGACCACGGTGGGCCGCCTCTTCTGGCTGCGTCTCGGGGGGGAATCCCTGAACCAGCTCACTCCCACCGCCGGCCTGGGGGGCGAGCCCTTTAAAGCCACCCGCCTCCAGGCCGACGGCGTGCCTCTGGAGGTGGCCAGCGCCTCGGTGGTGATCATGAAGGGCATCCTGGTCCTGAGCCTGGCCTTGTATATCTTTGCCGGGCTGGTCCTGGCCCCCTTCTTTCTGCCGGAGGCGGGCAGGCAAATGCTGTTCTTATGCCTGGCGGCCCTGGGTCTGGCGGCCGTCGGCATCATTTTCGTCGTTGTTCAGCGGCGGGACCCATTCGGCAACAGCTTCCGCTTCCTCTCCCGGCGCGGCTGGCTGCCCCGCTTTCTCAGGGATCAGGAGGGCTTTTTAGAGGGTCTGGACACGGCCATGTCCCAGTTCTACCGGCAATATCCGTCCCGGGCCCTGCTGGCCTTTTCCCTGTTTTTCCTCAGCTGGCTGCTCCATTCGGTGGAGGTCTACCTGATTTTCTGGCTCCTGGGCCACCCCATCAGCTGGGGCATGGCCGTCTGCCTGGATGCCCTGGCCATGCTCTTCACGGCCCTGGGGTTTTTTATCCCCGCGGCCATGGGGGTGCAGGAGGGCGGCAACATTCTGTTGGCCCTGGGCTTTAACCTGGGTTTTACCCTGGGCGCAGCCTTCAGCATCCTCAGGCGCATCCGGGAAGCCTTCTGGCTCTGCCTGGGCCTCGTGGTAGTATGGCGGGAGAAGTGACCGTGAGCCGCAAGAATAGCGGTTACCGAGCGACTCTTTAAGATAGCCTGACCATATCAAATAATTTTCTCGCTTAATGGTCCCCTTGTCTCCCTGAAGTTCCTAAATTGCGTTCAAAAACTTCGTCAAACTCTCCCGGTTTTCCACGTTGTGAAAACTCTCGGGGGATTCCTGGGGCAGGATCTTCTTTACCAGGCCCGTGAGGACGTTTTTGGGCCCCACCTCCACCCAGGTGTCCACCCCGGCGGCCTTCAGATTGAGGATGAGTTCGGCCCAGCGCACCGGGCTGGTGAGCTGGGCGCCCATGGCCGCCCGCAGGGCGCCCGGGTCCGTCTCCGTCGCCGCGGTGGCGTTGAGATAGAGAGGCAGCCGGGGGGCCCTGAAGTCCAGCTTCGCCATGCACGCGGCGAAATCCCGGGTGGCCTCCTCCATCAACGGCGAGTGCCAGGCCCCGGAGACCTTTAAAGGGATGACCTTGGCTCCTTCGGCTTTCGCCAGATTCCCCGCCCGGGCGACCATTTCCGGGGAGCCGGAAATTACCGTCTGCTCCGGGGTATTGAAGTTGGCCAGGGCGATGGGGCCTTCTTTGGTCACGGGATGGACCAGCCCCTTCAGTTTCTCCGGGGTCAGCCCGATGACCGCGGCCATGGCCCCGGGATATTTTTCGGCCTCACGGTGCATGAGGCGGCCGCGCTCGGCCACCGCGGCGATGGTGTCATTGGCGCTCAACACCCCCGCGGCATACAGGGCGCTGTACTCCCCCAGGCTGTGGCCGCACACCGCGACTGGCGTAACCCCGGCTTTGGTGAGGGCCCGGTAGAGACAGAGGTTGACCACGGTCACCGCGGGCTGGAGATTCACCGTCAGGGTGAGTTCCTCCATGGGCCCGGTGAAGCAAAGCCTTTTTAAGGGCAGCCCGGTGGTTTCCTCCGCCAGGCCGAACAACTCCCGGGCCCCGGGGTCGGCTTCAAAAAGGTCCTGGCCCATGCCCACGTACTGGGAACCCTGCCCGGGAAACAAAAACGCGATGTGAGACATGCTGTACCTCGATAATCAAAATTATTTGTAAGAGAAACGACAATTCCTGTTACGAATACGAAAAGTTCTTTAACTCCTTGGCACAGGCTTTCCAGCCTGTGCCAAGGAAGCAGGTTATTCGGGCGCAGCCTGGAAAGGCTGTGCCACCGGCATCTTGCCGGTGCGAATGCACAGGCTGGAAGCCTGTGCCACTGATGCAACCGCGCCCCAAAGGCAGGCGCCAAGGTCCTGCCCAGCCATGGCAATCATCCGGCAGGCCAAGGAGGAACCCTGGAGGGGATGGCTCGTCCGGCCGGACTGTTCCTCAGGAGATGATCGTCTCCCTTAAGGCCCGGGCCGCGGCGATAACATCCGCGGCGGCCGTGACCGCGCTCATTACCGCGGGGTGCTTGGCTCCCCGGGCCACCACCTGGGCAATGTTGCCCTGATTGATGCCGCCCATGGTACTCCAGGGAATCCTGAGATGCGGCGTCATGCGTTGGATGGCCTCAACCCCCAGAATAGCGGCGTTGGGCTTGGTGGCGGTGGGGAAGATGGGGCCGAGATTAACGTATCCGGCCCCGGCCTCCTGGGCCGCCAGCGCCTCTTCCAGGGAATGGGTGGAGGCGCCGATGACCAGGTTCGGGGCGATCCTATGGGCCGCGGCCACGGGGAGGTCCGCCTGGCCCAGGTGGACCCCGTCGGCGTCCGCGGCCAGGGCGATGTCCACCCGGTCATCGATAATCAGCAAAGACCCGGCTGCCTCAGTCCGCCGGCGGAATTCCACCGCCAACTCATAAAGAGGGCGGTCTTCCAGGTCCTTTTCCCGGAGTTGGACGATTTTTACCCCGGCGGCCAGGACTTGGTCCAAAACTTCCAGCGCGGTGCGGCCGGCGCAAAAGGCTTCAGTGATGACCACGTAGAGGTCGGCTTGCTCAAAGGCGGCCAGGCGCCGGGCGAGGTCCATCAGCCGCCCCCCACCAGGCGCACCAATTCCAGGACGTCGCCCTCGGCCAGCCGCGTTTCCTGGTAGGCATCGCGGTCCACGATCTCCCGGTTGCGCTCCACGATGGTGCCCTGGGGGTGCAGGCCCAGTTCGGTGAGCAGGTCGAAGACCGTAGTCGCGCTTACCTCCCGGTATTCCCCGTTAACCTTTAACTTCACTGAGCAGCTCCCTTGTTAGACCTTGGGGAAAAAGGGATAAAGGGGAAGAGGGGAAAGGGTAAAACAATTTTTTTTTTCTCCTTTTACCCCTTTTCCCCTTATTCTATAAAGGCCCGGTCAAAATCCTTCCACACCGGGTCGTAACCGGCCCGGCGGATGGCGGCGGCCACCTCAGCGGGGCTGCGGCCATCCTCAATCTCAAACTGCTCCAGGGCGCCGTCGTCCAGGTGGGAATAACCGCCGGGACGGGTGGACGACCCGGCGCTCATCATGGTCACCCCCAAGGGGATCAAGCGGTCTCGCAGGCGGGAACTTTCCCGGGTGGAGAGATTGAAGCCCACTTCCGGGAGAAATATCCTCAAGGCCAGCATCAACTGCACCAACTCCCGGTCGGCCAGGGGATATTGCACCGGGTGCCGGTGGGGCGCGTGGCGCAGCCGCGGGAAGGACAGGGAAATGGCGCTCTGCCAGCACTCCTTCTGGAGATGGCGGGCGTGCAGTCCCAGCCGAAACCCGTCGGCCCACCAGTGGTAGAGGCCCAGGAGCGCGCCGAGGCTGAGCCGGCGGACTCCGGCCCGGCCCGCCCTGACCACGCCCTCCAGGCGATAGGCGAAATCACGTTTCCGGCCCCGGGGGTGCACCCGGGCGTAGGTCTCCCGGTCATAGGTTTCCATGTACAGGGTAACCCCTTCCAGACCCTGGCCCACCAGCAGGCGGTAGTCCTCCTCATCCAGGGCGTAAACCTCCACGGCCACGGAGGCAAAGTACTCCCGGGCAATGGCCACGGCCTGGGCCAGGTACGACACCGGCGCGGCCTTGGGGGCTTCGCCGGTGAGGAGGAGGACGCTCTGGAACCCCTGACCGGCCAAGACGGCGCACTCGGACCGGATTTCCGCCGGCGTCAGGGTGCGCCTGTCCCCCTGGCTCCCGGAGTGCACCGCGAAACCGCAGTAGGTGCAGTCGGAGGTGCAGATATTGGACAGATAAATGGGGACGTACAGCCCGATGGTCCGCCCGAAGTGCTGCCGGGTGAGGCGATGGGCCGCCTGGGCCATGTCCTCCAGAAAAGGCGCCGCGGCCGGCGACAGCAGGGCCGCCAGATCTTCCGGATGCAGAAGCTCCCGGCCCAAGGCCCGCTCTACGTCTCCCGGCCCGGCCCGGTAAATCCCCTCCCGCAGCCGCGCCTCCGGCCAGGCAGTTAAGATTTTGGCGAAGGGGGAATTTTTTGATGATGTTTTCATTAGGTGAAACCTTTGGTGGCACAGGCTTCCAGCCTGTGCGGGCGCAGGCTAAAGCCTGCGACGACCTTTGAAGTTTTTCTGGTTCCCAAGCAGCTACATGATAAAGGAAATGGTGGGCAGTGCCCACCCTGATATGCTAAAAACGACCCTACTCCAAAAACCCCGTCAAGGGGGAGGAGGCCTCGGCCGCGTCCCGCTCCGGGCCCAGGCCGGCCAGGTAGGCCAGGCGTCCGGCCGTAACCGCCAGGGCGAAGGCTTTGGCCATGGCCGCGTGGTCCTGGGCGTCGGCCAGGGCGGTATTCACCAGCACCGCGTCCGCGCCCATCTCCATGGCCTCCGCGGCGTGGGAGGGCGCGCCCAGGCCCGCGTCCACCACCACCGGCACCGTGGCCTGCTCAATGATGATGCGGATCATATCCCGGGTTCTCAACCCCCGGTTGCTGCCGATGGGCGCGCCCAGGGGCATGACCGTGGCGGTCCCCAGCTCCTCCAGACGCTTGGCCAGAACGGGATCGGCCTGGATGTAAGGCAGCACCACAAAGCCTTCTTTAATCAAAATTTCTGCGGCTTTCAGGGTTTCCACCGGGTCCGGCAGCAAATACTTGGGCTCCGGGGTGAGTTCCAACTTCACCCAGGGCGGCAGACCCATGGCCCGGGCCATTTTGGCCAGGCGCACGGCCTCGTCCGCGGTGCGGGCCCCCGAGGTGTTGGGCAGAATCAGGTATTGCTTCGGGTCCAACACCGAGAGGATGCTGTCGCCGGCCGGTTGGCCCAAATCCACCCGGCGCAGGGCCACGGTGACGATTTCCGCGCCGGAGGCGTCCAGGGCGGCTTTCAGGGCCGCGGCGGAGGGGAACTTCCCCGTGCCCACCATGAGACGGGAGCGGAACCGGCGTCCAGCGATGATCAAGGGTTCGTTTGGCATTATTGACTCATAAGAGTGAGCAGTAAAAGCGTGAGTGACCCCGGGTATTTCGGTTTATGGTTCACGGTTAGCGGCTCCGAAAAGTTTAGTCCGCACAGGCTGGAAAGCCTGTGCCACCAAAGGCGGCGGGCGAGGACGCCCGCCCTACCGACTCATTGATTATGATTCCGAGCAAGGGGTCAAGTCCCCCTTTCCTAAAGGGGGATTTCGGGGGATTATCGAGAGGTTCTTATAATCCCCCCTGCCCCCCTTTAGAAAAGGGGGGAATTTCCCTCCGGCTGTTGCTTTCACTGCTCACTTTCCTGGCCCGCACAGGGGACAGTCCGGCCTTTTCACCCGGGCCAGGGATTGAAACCTCCCCTGAAGCCCGTCATAGGCCAGGAGCCGGCGGTTTAGGTCCGATTCGAGGCCCAAAAGCAGCTTTAGGGCTTCCACCGCCTGGAGGCAGCCCATAGCCCCGGCCACCGCGCCCAGAATGCCCACTTGGGTGGAGGAGGGCACGGCCCCCGCCGGCGGCGCCTCCGGCACCAGACAGCGGTAACAGGGATTCTCCGCCCCGGGCCGCGCCACCAGAAGCTGCCCATGCCATCCTGTGGCCGCGGCGGACACCAGGGGAATCCTTTCTTGCCAGCAGCACTCCGCCACCAGGAACCGGGTGGGGAAATTGTCGCTGGCGTCCAGCACCAACTCAAAGCCTCGCACCACTTCCCGAACGTTGGCCGGGTTCAGGCGCAGGTCAAAAGCTTCCACCTGGCAGTGCGGGTTAAGTCCCGTCAGGGACCCTTCAGCCGATTCCACCTTCCGCCGTCCCAGGTCCGCCGACCGGTGGAGAATCTGGCGCTGAAGGTTGGACAGCTCCACCGCGTCGCCGTCCACCAGGCCCAGGCGCCCAACTCCGGCCGCGGCGAGATACAACAGGGCGGCAGAGCCGATGCCACCGGCCCCCACCACCAGGACCCGGCTGGCTCGCCAGCGAGCCTGTCCTTCCCAACCCACCTGGGTCAGGAGGGCGTTCCGGGAATAGCGTTGGGTCTCCTGGGGGGAAAAGTCCACCCGGGGTTCGGTCCTCATCAGGCTTCCTTGACTTTGCGGCCATGGCGGCCGGGAAAATTACGCCTTCCAACTATCTAATGCAAATTATAAACTTCTGCAAGTCATCAAACAACCTGGGATGGGCGGGTTTTCCCGGTCAAACCCTTGAAAGCGTTGCCTTGACAGACTTTCTCTATTTAGATAACCTTCCATAAGTTCAGGAGGAAGAAACTGGAATACGAAGCCGTTATCGGGTTGGAGGTCCACGCTCATCTGCTCACCGCCAGCAAGATCTTCTGCGGCTGCGCCACCGGCTTCGGGGCCCCGCCCAACACCCAGGTCTGCGAGGTCTGCCTGGGGATGCCCGGGAGCCTGCCGGTCCTGAACCATAAAGCGGTGGAGTTCGCCCTGAAAATGGCCCTGGCCACCAACTGCCGGGTCAATCCCGAGTCGGTGTTCGCCCGGAAAAACTACTTTTATCCTGACCTTCCGAAGGGTTACCAGATCTCCCAATACGAACTTCCCCTGGCTGAGCACGGCTTCCTGGATATCAAGGTTGAAGGCCACGCCCGGCGCATCGGCATCACCCGCATCCATATGGAGGAAGATGCGGGGAAGTTGATCCACAGCGAATCCCGGCCCGTGAGCTGCGTGGACTTTAACCGCACCGGGGTGCCCCTCATCGAAATCGTCAGTGAACCGGACATGCGCACCCCCGAAGAGGCGGTGGAGTACCTCAAGGGCCTGCGCAATATCCTTTTATATTTAGAGATTTGCGACGGCAACATGGAGGAAGGCTCGCTCCGGTGCGACGCTAACATCTCGCTCCGTCCGGTGGGGCAAACCGAGTTAGGCGCCAGGGCCGAACTCAAGAACATGAACTCCTTCCGGTTCGTCAAAGCGGCCCTGGAGTACGAAATCAAGCGGCAGCGGGCCCTGTTGGCCGCGGGGCGGGAAATCGTCCAGGAGACCCGCCTGTGGGATACGGCCGCCAACCAGACGGTGTCCATGCGGGGCAAGGAAGAGGCCCACGACTACCGCTACTTTCCCGACCCGGACTTAGTGCCCCTCAGGATCGAAGCCGACTGGTTGGAATCCTTGCGGAAAAACCTGCCGGAGCTACCCGCGGCGCGTCTTAACCGCTTCCAGGCTGAATTTGGTCTTCCCGAATACGACGCCGAGGTGCTGACCTCGGATAAGACTCGGGCCGATAATTTCGAGGCCAC
Source organism: Deltaproteobacteria bacterium (assembly GCA_016875015.1). Classification (GTDB taxonomy): domain Bacteria; phylum Desulfobacterota; class Desulfobaccia; order Desulfobaccales; family 0-14-0-80-60-11; genus 0-14-0-80-60-11. The sequence continues at coordinate 23,067 of VGSJ01000013.1, forward strand.
GGTCAAGGACTTCCCCCACCTCTCCCCCAAGCAGGTGAGCAATTGGTTCCTGGATGATCCCACTTCAATGTCAACTATTACGCCTGCGACCTCAGGAAGTTTGCTGACTTTAGTTGAAAAAGGCACAATCAGCCGCAATCAGGCTAAGGAAGTGTTGAAAGAAGTGGTCGCTACCGGCAAAGACCCGGAAACCATTATCAAAGAAAAAGGCCTGACCCAGATCAGCGACGCCTCTGCCCTGGAAGTCGCAGCCCAGGAGATCATCAACGCCAATCCCAAGGAGGCGGCGGACTATCGGGCCGGCAAGACCAAGGTCATGGGCTTTTTCGTGGGCCAACTGATGAAACAGACCAGGGGCCAGGCCAACCCGCAGTTGGCCAATGAGATATTTCAAAGATTGTTAGGGTAATTTGAGGAGAGGGCCGGGGAAGGTGAAGCCTTCTAAGTCCCCCTTTGGTAACGGGGAATTTAGGGGGATTTTCATTGAACTCATAATCCCCCTGCCCCCCTTTAGAAAAGGGGGGTAATAAACCGAAAACCGAAAACGAAAAACCCAAAACCGGAGAAAAAATGATCCCGTATTGCAGCATCTGTTGGGATGTAGATAAGGTCAAGCTGTTGGACCAGCGGCGTCTGCCCGCGGAAGAGCTCTATCTGGAGATCAAGGATTATCGCGAGATCATCGAGGCCATCCGCACGTTAGCGATCCGGGGAGCGCCGGCCATCGGGGTGGCCGCGGCCATGGGCGCGACTTTGGGAGCTTTGGCGCTAGAGACTAAGGACCCGGGCGAGTTTCAGTCGCGCTTTCAAAAAATTTGCGCCGAAATCGCCCAGGCCCGTCCCACCGCGGTGAACCTCTTTTGGGCCCTGGAGCGCATGCAGCGGCTGGCCCGGACCCACGCCGGCGAACCGGTGGCGGCCGTCAAAGAGCGGTTGGTGGCCGAAGCCCAGACCATGCTGAAGGAAGATGACACCACCAACCGCCGCATGGCCCAGGCGGGGCAAGTCCTGATCCGCGACGGCCAGCGGGTGCTCACCCACTGCAACACCGGGGCCCTGGCCACCGGGGCCTACGGCACCGCCCTGGGGGTATTGCGGGCCGCCTGGGAGGCGGGGAAGCGCTTTTCCGTGTGGGTGGACGAAACCCGGCCCCTCCTCCAGGGGGCCCGGCTCACCACCTGGGAGTTGGGGAAATTGGGGATCCCCTACACCCTCATTCCCGACGGGGCCGCGGCCACCCTGATGCACCAGGGCAAGGTGGACCTGGTCATCCTGGGGGCGGACCGCATCGCCGCCAACGGCGACACCGCCAACAAGATCGGCACCTACAGCGTGGCGGTCCTGGCCCACCATCACGGCATCCCCTTTTACGTGGCCGCGCCCTTGTCCACCTTTGATTTTTCCATCCCCGACGGCGGCCACATCCCGGTGGAGGAGCGTGACGCCGAGGAGGTGACCCATCTCTGGGGCCAGGCGGTGGCCCCAGCCGGGGCCCCCGCCCTGAACCTGGCTTTTGATGTCACCCCCCACGACTTTATTGCCGGCATCGTCACGGAGAAGGGCATCATGGAGCCGCCCTTCTCGTCCAGCCTGAAACCCTACCGACCGTCCCAGGAGTAGCGCGATGCTCACCGTAATCCGATTCCTGCTGGTGGTGTGCTGCGTGGGGCTGGCCCAGCCCGTTATGGCGGCCGGGCCTTACAACATCCGGTTGCCGGCCTCTCCCCAAGGCGTCGATCCCCAGGCCCTCACCCTGGTGGGGGCCATCCAGCATTACCGCATCAAGAAAGGCGACGATCTCCTGGAACTGGCCCGCCACTATGGCCTGGGCTATTCGGAGCTCGGGGTCCTGTACCGCCATTGGGACCCGTTTCTCCCCCCCGCGGGCGCCGAGATAACCATTCCCACCCTGTGGATCGTGCCCAACCATCACGGCAACCAGATCATCGTCAACACCGGGGAGATGCGTCTCTACTATTACATCAAGAACAATTCCCAGGTCTACACCTTCCCCATCGGCATGGGGGTGTTGGATTTCAGGACCCCCCAGGGGAAGTTTCGGGTGGTCGAGAAAAAGGTGAATCCGGCCTGGCACATCCCCAAGTCTTTGCAGGCCAAGTACGGCATGGCGGTGATGCCGCCGGGGGGAGAAAACCCCATGGGGGCCTTTAAACTTACCCTGTCCTGGGGCGATTACGGCATCCACGGCACGGCCATGCCCCTGGGGGTGGGACGGCTGGTGAGCCACGGCTGCACCCGCATGTATCCGGAACACATCAAACAGTTGTTCCCCATGGTGCCGGTGGGCACCTCGGTGGAATATATCTATGAGCCGGCCAAGATCGGCTTCCGCCAGGGGCACATCTACCTCTCGGTGCACGAGGACGTGTACTTCAAAATCCGCTCCATGATCCTCCACGTGCTCAACCTGTTGGAGCAGCGGGGCCTGGCGGACCAGGTGAACGTTCGTAAGGTGATGCAGGCGGTGGAGGAGCAAAATGGCCTGCCGCTGGACGTCACCCGGGGAGCCGCCGGGGCCGACGGCCTGGCCCTGAATGCGTCTTCCCCATAAGGTCCTGTTCTCCGGCGAGCAGTATCCGATAATCTGCCTGATAATCTTATCAATGCCATTCGCCAGGCCGCCGCGCTTGGCCCTGCGGAGCAATCCCGCTCCCTCGCCGGAATGGACGTCCCTGCCGCCTCCCGGCCAACGCCCGGCCCGCCGCCAGAAATTTGATTTTCAAAAAGAAGAGCGCCTGCAGCTCGCTTAGGACAACCGTTAGAACCGGTTTTAGCTTAGAATGAAGATGGTGGGCAGTGCCCACCCCGACATTTTCCCCTGACCACTGGCAACTGGCAACTTTTCAGGACGGAGAGGTGATGGACAAGCGATGGTCCCCAAAAAAAACAGAAGGTGTGGTGAGCAACGCTCTACCCACACCTTCTGAATCTGGGTACTACAGGGGTTAACCCCAGATAACTTCAGTAATGCCTTACGGAGCCTTTTTGGCCTTAGGGGCTTTTTTGACTTTAGCAGCAGCCTTTTTGCCCTTTTTGGCCTTTCCCTTCTTAACCATGGCGCACACTTTTGCTGCCGCGTCTTCGGCCCGAGCTGCAGCCGCTTCAGCCTTGTTGGCTGCAGCGGAAGCACGCGGTACGGGGACTTTGGCCTCTAGTGCGGCCGCTTCAGCCTTTACTGCCGACGCAGCTGCCCGATCTGCAGAAGCTTTAGCTTGCTGTGAGTACATTGAACACTGATCATAGTACTTTTGGCAGCAGCCAGCACCTCCCAGCACCAGGGCAAAGACCGCGAGGAGAGCCAAGGCATAGCCTTTTCTCAATACCTTCCTCATCGATTACCCCCTTTCGGAGAGAATTTTTCACTCCCCATTAGCTGATCAACCCTAGGTGCTTTACTTCCGCATCTTCTTCATCAGGCAGGCCTCAGCTTTCGCTGCTGCTGCCTCAGCCCGATCAGCCGCGGCCTCAGCCTTATCAGCCGAAGCTTTCGCGTCTGCCGCCGCCATTTCGGCGTTCCGCGCCGCGCTGTCCGCCTTCGCAGCCGAAGCCGCCGCCTGATCGGCGTACATTTTGGCGTCGTCTACGCTCTTCTTGCAGGCGTCGCAGCACCCCATTCCCAAGGCGGCAACAAACGCCAAGAGAATGGCCAGTGCAAAGCCTTTCCTTACTAAAGCTTTCCTCATCATCTATCCCCCCTTCTCAAAGAGATGGTTTAAGGTAAGTAAGATGCCCACATTTAATAATAATGGGCTAAAAATATCAAGAAAAATTATGGCCTCCCGCATTTTTTTTTTAGGACTCCGGGGGAGGAGCCCTGAGACCTTAATTTTGATTAACTATAGGGGTTGTCTGAAAGATTTCAAGTAAAAACTTTCCTTCCTGAAACTTTTTTTTCAGGACCCCCGGCGCTATCCACCCAACATATTGTTATTGCTTGTTAATATTGGTTGCCGGCTGATCCCCCCGGCGCATAAAAATTCATCTCTCCCCAGTTTTCCCCCACCCGCAGGTCCACCGTTAGGGGAACTTTCAGCCGGACCACCCCCTCCATGACCCGCCGCACCAGGCGGGCGGTGTCTGCCAATTCGCCCCGGGGCACTTCAAATAAAAGCTCGTCATGGATCTGGAGGAGCATCGGTCCGGACAGACCCGCCCCTTGCCGCGCGGCTTCCACCTCCAGCATGGCTCGCTTGATGATATCCGCGGCCGTCCCCTGGAGCGGGGTGTTGATGGCGCTGCGCTCCGCCTCCTGCCGGACTATGCGGTTGCTGCTGTTGATCTGGGGGGTCTGGCGCCGGCGCCCCAGGAGCGTGGTCACCCACCCCTGTTCCCGGGCCTGCCGCAAGGTCTCCTCCAGATAGGCTTTGACTCGGGAGTATTTGGCAAAATACCGCTGGATGAATTCATTGGCCATGCGGTTGTTCACCCCCAACTGTTTGGCCAGGCCGAACCCGCTCATGCCGTAAAGGATGCCGAAGTTGACCACCTTGGCCTGACGGCGCATATCCGGACTCACCAGTTCCGGGTGGATGCCGAACACCACCGCCGCGGTCTGCCGGTGGATGTCGATCCCGTCCTGGAAGGCCTTGAGAAGCGCGGGGTCCTCCGAGAAATGGGCCAGGATGCGCAGTTCCATCTGGGAATAATCGGCGCTGAGGAAAATCTGTCCGGATGCCGGCACAAAGGCCTGGCGAATCTGCCCGCCTAGCTCCCCCCGGACCGGGATGTTCTGCAAATTGGGGTCCCGGCTGCTCAAACGCCCGGTGGCCGCCACCGACTGGACAAACGTGGTGTGCACCCTTCCGGTGGCCGGGTCTGCCAGCTTCAGCAGGGCATCCACGTAAGTTGATTTGAGTTTGCCCATGCTGCGGTACTCCAGGACCTTGGCGGCGATGGGACTCTCCGGGCCCAGAGACTGGAGGACCTCCAAGTCGGTGGAGTAGGCGGTTTTGCCCCGGGTCTTCTTCTGGGGCGTGAGTTTCATTTTCTCAAAGAGGATGCGGCCCAATTGCTGGGGCGACTGGATGAGAAATTCCTCGCCCGCCAGGGCATAAATTTCTCGTTCCAGGCGCTGCATCGCCACTTCCAGGTCCTGACCCAAGCGCTGGAGAAATCCCTGGTCCAGGAGAACCCCCCGGGCCTCCATGCGGGCCAGGATGCCCAGCAGCGGCAATTCCAGGCCGGCATAGAGCTCCCAGAGGCCTTCCTTTTCCAGTTCGCTCTTCAACTGGGGCCAGAGCCTGAGCGCCGCCTCGGCCCGCTGGACGGCATACTGACAGGCCAGGTCCCGGTCCAACCCCACCGACGTGGCGGGCCGGCCCGCCAACTCCCGGGGACCCGGCAGGTTGAGCCCCAGGTAGTGGAGGGCCACATTTTCCAAAGTCTGCTCATACCGGGCCGGGTTGAGGAGATACGACGCCAGGAGGATGTCGCCGGTGATCCCCCGCAATTCCGGCCCGAACCGCTGGGCCAGGAGCAGGGCGGTCTTGAGATCCGCCCCGACTTTGGCGACGCCCGCATCGGACCACACCGGGGCCAGCTTCTCCCAGACCGCGCGGTTTGACTCCCCGGAGGCCAGGGGGATATACGCCCCCTCCCCGGTCCGCCACGCCAGGCCGACCCCGGCAACCTCGGCCAACACCGGGTGCTGCTCGCTCATGACGAAGCTCAGGCCCAGGTGGCACAGGTTTCCAACCTGTGGGTCCCGGATGGCTTGGACCACCCGGTCCAGGTCCTCGGGGGCGTGCACCAGGGATCCGGTCACTCCGGATTGGTGGTCAATCCCCAATTCCTTGGTCAATTTGGTGAATTCCAGTTCCACAAACAACCGGCGCAGGGCTTCCCGGTCCGGGGGGCCGGGATGGAGCGCCTCCAGGTCCACCGTCAGGGGCACCTGGGCCTCGAGCTCGGTCAACTGCCGGCTGAGCCGCGCCTGATCGGCATGTTCCTGTAATCGGGCCTTCAACGCCTTTTCTTTAATTTCCTCTATATGGGCCAGCAGATTTTCCAGGCTGTGATACCGGGCGATCAACTTGAGCGCGGTTTTCTCCCCGATGCCCGGCACCCCCGGGATATTGTCGCTGGCATCCCCCGCCAGGGCCCGCACCTCCACCAGTTCCCCGGGGGAAAGGCCATATTTCTCCCGGATGGCCGCCGGGTCATAGCGCACCTCTTTCATGGGATCCCACATGTCCACCCCGTCTTGCACCAGGGGCAGGAGGTCCTTGTCCCCGGAGATGATCTCCACCGCGAAGCCCTCTTCCCGCGCCCGCCGCACCAGGGTGCAGATGAGATCATCGGCTTCATACCCCTCGTGCACCAGGGAGGGCAGGTTGAGGGCGTCGATAATCTTCTTTATATAGGGGAGTTGGGTCGCCAGGGCCTCGGGCATAGACGGCCGGTGCGCCTTGTATCCGCCATAGAGTCCGTGCCGGAAGGTGGGGCCTTTGGCGTCGAAGACCAGGGCCAGGTGCCGGGGCTGCCGCTCCCGGAGCACCTTGAGGAGCATGGTGGTCACCCCTAAAGTGGCGTTGGTGGGCACCCCCCGGGTGTTGGACAGAGGCGGCAGGGCATGAAAGGCCCGGTAAAAATAGGAGCTGATGTCGATGAGATAGAGGACGCGGGGGAAGGTTTCCATCACGGGTATCCTTCTCCCCCTTATAGCCGCTACCGTCGGCCCTGTCAACTTGAGAAGGATACTTGGGGGCCTGTTCCTGGATAAATCCGCACCTCTGCCCTCACACCCGGGGCTTGCCCCAGATCTCCAGGACCGAGAGCTGCAGGAAGCGTTTGGACGCGGCGCTCTTGATAATCGACACGGTGTCCCAACCCCGGGCGGTGCCGCCGACGGCCACGACCTCTTCTCCTTCCGGGATGAGGCCCGCATCCACCGCCTCCATGACGATCTCGCAGCACACCTTGAGCCCCTGCCCCAGGCGCCGCAAGGTATTAGCGATGAGCAGGGTGGGGGCGCTGCCCTTGAATTGATCCGCCAGGCTCGTCTCCAGGGAGTGGGTGAGGATGGTGGCCTTGAGCACCTTGCCTCCCAGGCGGGCGATCTCCTGGTAATGCTCCACCAGAAACTCGTCGAGATTGGGCCCCTTAAACCCCACGGAGTGCCCTACCACCACCAGGTTAAGGTCTTTGCCCTGCAAGCGCCGGGCGGCCTGGGCCCCGGAATCGCCGGTGGTGGACGCCACCACCAGGTGGCGAAACCCCTCGGCCACGGCCTTCTCCATCAGTTCCAGGCAGGCCGGGGTGTTCTGCGGACCCACGCTCCGGAAATACCACACCTCTCTCTTAATCATCAGTTCACCTCATGGATCTTTATGGAGATGAAAAACTTGGCGGATTATATCAAATGGCGCATAGGGTCGGAAAGTCAGACCGGGCCCCGGGCTGTATTCGGCTGCTCATCCGGCCGTCGGCCACATTCATGTTGCCGGCAAATCTGCCGATAAGATAAGGGGGGCCAGGGGGAGCTGGACCCGTCCGCCCATCGCCGGGCGCCAAGAACGTCTGGAGGCAAGGACATGGGCCTAGAAAGCGAGCCACCTCATGGGCATGAAGCATAATCCGGTTGATTCAGATAGAAAACCCGAGGTCCCGGCGGGCGTGGCCGGGCCGCATCCCGGGCCGGAGACCCCGCCGGGGCGTCGGCACTCCGTCACGGTATCGTCCTCGCCGCCTTATGCCTCGGAGGATAACGATGTCCTGGAGCGGAGCTTTAAGGAGCTGGGGCGCTACTATCGCCACTCCAGCGCCGGCCGCCGCTGCCTGGGCATTGTTCATCAGATGAACACGCCGATGCAGGTCCTCTCGTTCCAGTTGGACCTCCTGGAGCAGAAAGCCCAGGAGGAGTTGGACCTGCTCACCGGATCCCCCCTAACCGACGCCGAACCCCTCATGACCCTGGCCCACTACCGCCAGGCGAAATTCAGCCAATTACGCCGGGAGATCGACCGGTTGCAAGGCATGGCCCGCAGCCTGGTTCTGCAAGGGGTGCATGAAGACGCTCAGGAGAAGTTCCCCCTGGATCTCAATGAGATCTGCCGGCAGGAACTGGAACTCTATCAGGCCCAGCCATTTTTCAAACACCGGGTAACCGGTGAATTTCACTTCCAGGAAGCCCTGCCATTATTTTCCGGGCACTATATCGATTTCAGCCAGAGTTTACGGAATCTCATCGACAACTCCCTGGAGGCCATGGCCGGGACGGATCGCCGGCGCCTGACGGTGGTGACGGCCTGCCAGGACCGGCGGATCATGCTGCGCATCGGCGACACCGGCGCGGGCATCCAGCCGGTTTCTTTACCCCGGATCTTCCAACCATTCTTCACTACCAAGCAAACCCCCGGCGGGGACCGGGCCGGCCTGGGGTTGTTCATGGTGCGCCGGCTCCTGGCCCCCTATCAGGCTGAGATCCGGGTGGACAGCGATTCCGGCGGGACGTGGGTGACCGTCTCGTTCCCGGTGGCTTGAGCCTCTGGAGCGAAGGGAACCACCCTCTCCGGGGGGCGCCGGTAGCGGCGGCGCGGACACGGCGCCAAGGGCGGCGGGCATCGGGGGCGGCGGCCGGCGGTTCAAATCCGCGGTTTGCAGAAAAACCTCTGCCGCCCGGCCGGCCTTGAAGTATTGACCGACCAGCTTCAGGCGGGCCAACCGTTCCGTGGGCGCCGGGTGGGATTTAAGAAAATAGTTGTCTTCAAACGGGTCATGATGAACCACCGCGGCCATTCTCTCCCAAACGGCTGCCCCCTTCTCAATATTATAGCCGGCCTGGAAAGCATACCAGGCCCCATAAATATCCGCTTCCCGCTCATCCTCCTGGGAAAAAACGCTCACCACGGCATTTGGGGCTACCCGGCGAACGTCCGGCGACACCATGACATGCCGCCAGTCCAGGAGGTGGTTTAAAGAGAGGGTGCTGAAGGCGGTGATGGCCTCGCCCATAAATTTCCCCAGTTCCCGATGCGCCGCCCCTCTTATGAGATGGCCCAGGACCTGATGCGCCATCTCGTGCCCCACGATCAGGGCCAGCTCATCGTCATTGAGGCAGAAACTGACCATCCGCCGGGTCAGGATGATTTTCCCAGGAGCGGCGAAGGCATTAACGCTATTGCCTTTAGTGTCCACCAGGATGGCATATTCCGCCGGGAGCAGTTGGGGATAAATGGTCGCCAGCATTTTTTGGTCGTCCCGCTGAATGAGCAACTCTACCGGCCCGGTAAGATAACGTCCCCGGGCTTCAATGTTGATATGCTTTAAGTCCAACATGATGGCGGGCAATAGTTCGCCGGGAAACCACATGTAGATAAACTTCTGGACGCTTCTATATTTGTACCTTTGCTCATAACTAGATATGGGTAAGATAAAGAGGAAATCTTTAAAAATATCCCGCGTGGTTTTAATGGCCTCATCCCAGGCCGCCACCTCGGTGGGGATGGGCCAATTATTCACTGCCAGAATAATATCTCCTTGTTTCAGACCGCGTTCCTTCAGAATAATATTTCCTTGCCGCAGTTCGGCCTCCCGGGCCGGGGAGGGACGCCAGACCTGGTCCACCGCCACCCGGCCGGTGGCGGTGATCCACCAGTTGAAACCCAGGAAGGGATAGGTGCGGCCTTGAGTCTGGGGCAGCCACGGCATCAGGCGGAGAAATACCCGGGAAACCCGCTCCCAGTACCAGCTCTGATAAGGGTGGCGCCGGGCGGTGTCCAGTTGGGCGGCTTCAATCTGGGGCGCCGTGGGGGTCGGCTTGGTCACCTCGGCACAGCCGGCAAGGATTAAAAGACTGGGGATCAGGAAGATAATTAAGGGCAGCCGCAGGGAGAAGCCAAGATTGGTTTGACTCCTGGTTCCCAATCTCCTGCTTGGGAACCCCCTTGTCCGCCAAGCTCCGGCTTGGCGAAAGAAATCAAGCAAATTTAGCAGGTTGTGCATCATATCAAGATGTCCCCAAGCAGAGCTTGGGGTTAGATTTGCGGCTCCCAAGCAGGAGCTTGGGAGCCAGGAAAGAATCATTGTCCGCACAGGTTGGAAACCTGTGCCGCCAATGGCCAATAATCTTCTTAAAACCTCCAGCGCAACGACGCCCCCGCGGTAAAGAGCCGATAGTTATCCACCCACTCCCGGAAATAGAAGGCATGCACGTCCATGTAAAAATTCTGGACGAACTCCCATTCCAGGGCCGCCAGACCCTGGAGGCTCGGACCCCAATTCCCGTGCTGGCTCACGGCCTGCACCGTGCCCTGGAGGATCAGGGTGGGCAGGCGGAAAATCTGCCGGTCGAAATCCACCCCCAAGCCGATGGCCTGGTAGGCCGCCGGGCTGAAATAGGCGTCATGGCGCTGGCTATAGGAGGCCAGGAAGTAGTGGGGGGTGAACTCCAGGCGCATGCGGGGTTGGCTGACGGCCTGCCACTTCAAACCCTGGTACAGGGTGAGGCGCCGGTTTTGATCGGAATAGAAGGCGCCGCCTAAGTTCCCCCGCCAGTCCAACCCGGGGCGGAACTGGTGATTGTACGAGAGATCCACCTGCTGATAGGTGGTGATGCGGGCTTCCGTGAGATTGAGCACCGACTGGTAGAGGCGGGGGAACAGGTAAGCCTCCTGGTCGAAGATATCCCGGCGGCTGTACCTCAGAGTGGCATCGGTCTTGGGCGTTGGTGAAAAACCCAGCTCCAGAGTGCCCAGGAGGCGGTTCTGGGAGTCTTTGGCAGTAAACTGCGTACCTCGGGCCACATCGGTGACGGTCCGGGGGATGATAAAAACCGGAAAAAAACCGCCGGTCCAGTAACCGGGAATCGTGTACTCCCCCCGTTGGCCGATGGAAAAGTCGTCCCGCCGCCAATACCGCCGCAGAATGATTTCGCCGCTGAGCTTCAGGCGGTCATCCACTGCCAGGGGCCCCAGGCCCAGGTTGACTTCCGCCCGGCGCAGGCGGCTGGCCGCCGCGGCCTGCTGCTCATAAACCTTGTCCAGGCCCAGATCGAAGGTCCCCATTTTGACATTCTTGGTATTCTGATTGTATTCCCGGTATTCCAAGCCCAGTTGGGCCGGCAGCACCTTGGTGATCCAGAAGCCGCCGCCGATCCGGAAGATGACGCCAGAGAGCTTGTTGCTGTCGGTGAGATAGAGGGATTCGGGTTGGATGATGGGCAGCACCCCGGAGAGAAAGGCGGGCAGATAATTGCTGAGGCCTAGCCCCCGGGGTTCCCGGCCCAACCGGGAGAATTGTAAGGGGCGCTGCGCCTCTTCGGGGCGGCGCTCGCCCCGGGAGCCGGGAAAGCCCCGGGAGGCCATCTCGGGCCGCATCTGCTGGCGGACATCCTCCAGTTCATTGAGTAACTCAAGGTCCTGGGGCGCCTCCTTCAGGGCCTGGGCAAATTCCTTATAGGCCGCCCCCCAATTGCCCCGGGACCGGGCTTGACGGGCCCGGGCCACCTGCGCCGCCTGGGAATCGGGTTGAAGATTGATGATCTCCTGGTAGAGCGTCACCGCGTTTTTATCCCCCATGGCCTCCAGGGTCCTGGCCTTTTCCCTGAGAAAGTCAGCCGGAGGAATTTTCCCCTCCAGTTGGGCCAGGGTGCGGAGCGTCTCCGGATAGTTCTGCTCCCCCCGGTACGCCTGTGCCAAGAGAAGCAGCCCCTGGGAGTAATCCGGAGAATCCGCCGGGATTTTGGCCACCACGGCCTTGACCCCTTCATATTGGCGCCGCATAAGATAAAGCCGGGCCATCTCCAGGGGCGCGGCGGGATTGCCCTGTTTCTCCATGAGATGCAGGGCCTGGCCAAAATTCTTCTGGGCCATCTGGCATTGCAGGAGGAGTTTGGCGATGGATTGATCCTGGGGCCGGCGCTTCAAGGCCTGCTCATAGTATCTTACCGCCGCGGCCCCATTGTCCAACTCCATGGCCAGCCCGGCCAGGGCCAGGAGCTCCCCGGGGCTGTCCGGCTGCCGGTGGCGCCGATACTCCTGGAGCACGTGCAGCAGATAATCGAGTTTGCCGCCTTGCCGCCCCAGCTTTCCGGCGAAAAAGGCCAGGGCGGCGACATATTCGGGACCACCCACCCGGATGCCGGGCAGGCGATTCATCACGCGGTCCAGGTCCTCATAGCGCGGCAGCCGGGGCAAGATGGAGGCCATAATGAGGAGAGAGGCGTGATGGTAACGGTTTTTCCGGAGATTCACCACGAGCAAATCAACGGCCTTGGAGAGATGGGATGGATCCGCCGAATGGGCGTAGCCGCGGGCCAGCAGGGCCCGTCCGTCTATGCTCAGGTCGGGCAAGGGTTCCAGTTCCTTCTGGGCCAGGGCCAGGGCCTTGGGAAAATCCCGGAGGCTGAGATAGGCTTCCACGGCCGCCATCCGCACCCCCTGGTCCTCGGGCTGCTCCATCCGCAGGCGGTTCAGGAGTTCCAGGGCCTCGGAACCCCGCTCCAGGTAAGTCAGGACCCGGGCCTTCTCCAGACGGGCGGCGCGGTCCTCCGGGGCCTTCTTCAGGGAGAGATCATAGTTTTTCAGGGCTTCCGGCAGGTTGCCCAGCCACAGGTAGAGGTGGGCCTGCTCCCGGAGGAGGCGGGGGTCTTCCGGAGTCGGGCATTTTTGCAATTCCTGGGCCGCCTGCTCCCAGCGCCGGTCCTCCAGAAGGAGACTGATGCGCCGCAGACGCAGATTGACGTCATCCTGAATTTTCAGGACCTCGCCGTATTGGCTCAAGGCTGCATCGCGGGTGGCGGGCTCGAAAGATAAGACCTCGGCCAGCTGTCTTCTGACCTCCACGTCCTGAGGGTTCTGTTCCAGATAGGTGGAAAAGTAGTGCGCCGCCTGGCCCCAGTGCTTCTGGTAGAAATGGAGTTGTCCGGAAAATAGCAGCAATTTTGGGTCCTTGGAATTCTGCTGGCGCAGCGGTGCGATGATTTCCAGGGCATCCTGATAACGGCGGGCATAGGAATAGGTCAGGGCCGCTTCCCAGCGCAACTCGCCTTTGATGAGCTGCCGCCGGGATGCCTCATCCCACAAGCCTGCGGCCTTGGTGAAGCGGTTTTTCCGGGCGTAGAGGCGGGCCAGGTTGATAATGGTTTCCTGGTGGGTGTCGCCCTCCTCCCAGGCTTTGTGGTATTGGGTCTGGGCCTTGTCGAAATCCCCGATGAGCAGCAGCTCCAGGGCATACCAGCGCCGCAAGGCGGGATCGGGCTGGTGTTGCATCAGAGGGCCCAGGACCCCTGCGGCTTCCGCGTGATTGCCCTTTTGGGCCCAGAGCCGGGCCAGGTCCAGGGCGTATTCCTTCTGGCCCCGGTTACGGGCGTAGAGCCAGAGATACTGATGCAGGGCCCGGTCGTAATCCTTGGCGGCAGCCGCGGCCTTGGCCGCCTCCAGGCGGAGTCCGGAATTCTCGGCGCTCTTCTCCAGCAGGCGCTGGTAAATATCGCTGGCCGCCCGGTAATCCCGCTGCCAATAATGCAGCAGGGCCAGGGAGTGGAGGGCCTCCTGGTCCTCGGGAAACTCGGCCGCTTCCTCTTCCTGGAGGGGAATGGCTTCTTTGTAGCGATTCAGGGAGACCAGCAGCTTTACCAGCCGCCGACGCACCTGGGGGTCCCGGTCCAGGCCGTAGAGCCGCTGATAATAGGTAGCCGCCAGGGGAAAATACTGCTCATGGCCGGCGGCGATGCCGGCCGCACTCGCCAGGATGCTCCGATCATCGGGCTGGCGCTGGAGGTACCAGGCCAGCGTGTCCAACGCCTCCTTGGGCTCCCCCAGCCGATCCAGGGCCTGGGCATGAATGATCAAGGCCCCGGGTCCCGGGTCCCGGTCCATCATCTGGCGGGAAAGCTCCAGCGCCGCCTTGAACTGGCCGGCATCGAGATAAATCCGGCCCAATAAAACCCCATACTCAGAATTATTCGGGTCCCTGGCCCAGGCCTTCCGGGCCAGTTCCAAGGCGCGAGCCTGATCGCCTCGGGCTGCGGCCTCCTGGGCGCCCCGGTATAATGAATGGGTTGACCGCCAGAAGTCATGATCCTGACTCCAGGCGAGGCAGAAGATCCCCCCGATGAAGAGAAATGGCAGAATCCACATCAGCCAGCGGATTTTGTCGGCCTTCCAGAGGAGATAACAGATTAGCCCCAGGAAGAAGAGGGATAGAAACAGTATCAGAATAAAGCCGTATGGGGTACTACCCATAAACCTGCCTCGGATCCATGGCGGGACGCCATTTCGGTCTGGTCATGGCCGCCAACACCAGGTCCCCCATGATCCAGATAATCAGGGCGGAAAATATGGAGTTGAAAAAAATCAGCCGGGGCTCACCCCATCCTTGCAAAAGGGCCAGCACCGGCAGGCTCACGTGCAGGAAAATGAAGCCCAAATGGAGCGCCAGATGCCACCATGATCCCTGAGAAGCGAAGGGCTGAAGATTGTTGACCCGGTAAACGGGTTTGCGACCCGGAGGATAAAGCAGGGCCGCAAGGATGGCCACGGCGTGCACCGGAAACAGGCTGCAGAGCGTTTTGAACTGCCGGAGAGGCTCGTTGCCGAAAAAGAGATAACGGAACATCAAGATGGTGGCCAAAAGATAGGCGCCCCGGAGGGCCCCGTAGGTCAGTTCATCACCCAGGACGCAGGATTGACCGCGCCAATAAACCAGGAGCGGGGCGGTGTAAAACACGGGGAATGCCAGGCCACTGGTCAGATAACTCATCATAATGATGAGAAAATGAATCTTCTGGGTCCAGGAGAGACCTGATTTGAACAGGGGGTTATCCCAAAAAAAGAGGCGCATGGTATCCAGGCACCACTGAAAGCGCTGGCGATAGACCCCGGCCAGGGTCGCGGGGGCCAGGCCCCGGGACAGGGCGTGGGGATAGTAAATTCCCCGCCAGCCCCGGCTGGCCAATTCATAAGACGAAGTGAAATCTTCCAGCAGATTCCAGGAGGCGAATCCCCCCATCTCCTCAAGAGCCTGGCGGCGGTACACCACCCCGGAACCACAGGAGACCACGGCATTGGCCCGATTATTATTCAACTGGATGGTCTCGTAAAACACCTTATCGCTGTTGTAGAACGGATCACCTTCCGGCAAGAAAAAGTCTTGCTTGCTCTGGACATAGCCCACCTGCGGCTGGAGGAAAAAACTTGCCAGCCGGTTCAGGATTTCCGGCGCCGGCACCTGGTCAGCGTCCAACACCAGGATCAATTTCCCGCGGCTGCGGCTTAAACCGAAATTGAGGTTACCGCTCTTGGAATCGGCCCGCGGCAAACCTGCCTTCGGCCGCGAGAGGTAATGAAATCCCAAGGATTGGGCCAAGGCCGCCACTGCCTGGGACTCGCCATCGTCCAGGACATAGACCTCCAGGGGATGGTAGGCAATCCGCCGGACGGCTTTGAGAGTGGTCGTGATGATTGCCAAAGGTTCGCCGCAGCACGGCACAAAGACGTCCACGGAGAGACGGGTCTTGGACTCCAGGTTTCCCGGGAGAGGGCTCAGGAGACGCCAGGCACTGTAGCTTAAGAGGCAGAGGAGAAGGTAGGACAGGATTTCGGCGACGAAGAAAAAGATATCCGGCGATCCTCGGCTGGCGAGCACCAGCCGGCCCAGCCAGATCAGGTAGGCCAGCCCTAACGTCAAGGCCATCAGGGAAAAAATCTGGGCCTCGCGGCGGCGCGCCGGTTCCGTCGGGCCGCTGACAGGCTCAACCACTACGAGGCGCGGCGCCGCCGCTCCCCAAAGCAAACGGGGATTCTTACGCATTGTAAGAATCCCCGCTTACCCGTGCCGGATTGTGACCGTAAAGTTACAACAGCCAAGGTGTGTCATGAACATTCCCTCCTTGGAATGTTGAGCCGTAGCTGGCAAAATAGCCCGGCAAGACTTTTTTGCCAATGGTGCTGTCGTTACCCCTATTTTAAATAATTGTCAATATAATAATTACTTATTTAGAAGTTTTTTAATCAACCGTTAAACTACTTTATATTTGATCTCGGTTGCCAGGGCCGGCTCACCCAAAAATCCCTTAGACCCAAACGATCTGAGAAAAATTCCCGGGCCCTGAATTTTACGGCAACCGACGTCACCCCTGAAAAGTAAGGATAGATTGGTCAATTGGGCGAACCCCTCTTTGCCGTCCCTCGTCCCCTTAAATCGCCCCTCTTAGCCAGGCCCAGGCCAGACCCAGGTACTCATGCACCGCGGCATTCACCTCCTCCAAAGATGAGGTCCTGGGGAAAAACCTGCCTGAGGAAAACCTCTGGGCTTCCGGGGCCCGAAAATCGGCGGGCGCCGGGATGGGCTGCAGGCCGCACTTTTTGAACAAGGCCATGGACCGCGGCATATGGGCGGCGGAGGTGACCAGGATAAATCTTTCCCTGCCGAGCATTTTGGCAATAAGTTCGGCTTGATCCGCCGTGTCCCGGGAGTCTGGCTCCAACCTGACATCCTGAGGCCTTACCCCCAGGAGCACGGCAATCCGGGCCATCACTTCGGCCTCCGGCACGGGGTCGAAGCCTCTTCCGCCGGATAACAGCAGCTTGCTTCCCGGGATGGTTTTGTACAGCCGCACCCCTTCGACCACGCGCCCCAGGGCGGCTGGACTGATTTGACTGTTAGCCGGGAGGCTGGGGTCCGACCGGTGACCGCCCCCCAGCACCACAATCCATTTGGGAGAGGTCCCGCTTTTTTCCCCCTCCCAGGAAATCTTTTCGGGATGCAAGAGAGCCGGATAGCGTTGTTCCAGGGGAACCAGTAACTTGGTGGAGATGAAGGGCATACTCAACAGCAGCAGGAGCCCGGTCCCCAGGGTCGCCAACACCCTGCCCAGGCGCTGCCTCCGGGTGGCCCAGAGGCAAAATAGCCCCAGGATCAAGATCCCCAGGCAGAGAGCGACCGGGTAAAAGAATGACGCCACAATTTTTTTCACGACGAACATGGTCGGACCGCCTCATCCGGAGTTGCCCCGGAGGAACTCGCGGCACAGTTAAACAGGGGGCCTTAACCGGCAGGTCCCCCGCGCCTCGGGGGGGCGGATAAAGGACGGGACCGACCGCCGTGAGGCCGCCGGGGACTAGGCGATCAGATTCCTGGCCGCGAGGAGAGGCCGGGGATCCACCAGGTGGCGGGTAAACCAGCCCTCGTAATCCTCCGCTCCCAGAGCCAGGGCCAATATTTCGGAAAAGTGAAAGATGGGTAACCGGGGCTCCAAGGTGCAGCGGATTTCCAGGTTGAGCTGGCACATGGCGCAGGAGGTCACCAGGCACTCCGCGCCCTCGGCTACGGCGCTCGCCATAATCTCGTTCACCAGGGGGGTGACCACGTCGGCCCGGGCGGCGCTCAAAAAACTGCCGCAGCAGCGGTGGGTGAGGGCCCGGGTGAGGGGGACGCCCCCCAGCATGGTCAGGACATGGCCCAGCTCCCCCTGATAATAGGTCCCCTGACGCAACGCCGGGGGCCGGAATACGGTGCAGCCGTAATAAGGCACGAACTTCAAGCCGTTCAGGTTTCGGACCAGGCCCTGCTTCAGGCGCGCCGGCCCCAGGCGCACCAGAACTTCCAAAAAGTGGATGATTGAAAGGTCCGGGGAGATGGGCCGGCCCCAGCGGCGTTCCTGGGCCCGGAGGGTTTCCGGCTCTCGCACTAGGCGCTGATGGGCTTCCCGCAGGTGGTAGAGGCAGCGGGGGCACATGGCCATAAGGGGGCGGTGCGGGGGGGCCAGGGACAGGTTCCGCACCGCCAGGGAGAAGGCGATCTCCTTATCCAGGATGTTGACGGAAGAGGAGCCGCAGCAATTCCAGTCCTCCAGTTCGATGAGGTTGAGGCCCAGAATCCCGGCGGCCTCCATCAGGGAGATATTGCTCTCCCGGGCCGAACTCTCCAGGGAACAGCCGGGAAAGTACGACAGGTCCGTCAGGTGGTGGCCGCTGCCGGGCATGGCTATCTCTTCCAGTCAGGGATGAACAGACGGGTGATTTCGTCAATGGCCTTGACCCGGGAGGCCGTAAGGTCCATCTTGCGTTTGGCCAACATTCTCAGGCCCACGTCCAGGTCGGCGAACCACTGCCGGACCCGGACCTTGTAGCGCAGCATGATCCCCAGCTTGTGGGTCCGGCCGTATTGATTGATGGAATGAAGGACCTCCCGGTGAAAATCCAGGATGTTGGACTCGGCGATCACCACCCCCTCCTCCAGGGCCAGGTGCCGTAAGGTGCCCATGACCGCGGCGATGTCAATGGCCATGGGACACTGCACGGAACAGGTGTGGCAGCCCACGCAGATCCAGATGGCATGCGACTCCAGGGCCTGCCGGCGCAAGCCGTACTGCACCAGGCGAATGATCCCGTTGGGCGGGTAGTCCATGCCCCGGATGAAAGGGCAGCCGTTGCCGCAGGATCGGCAGTGGTAGCACCGGCTCAGGTCGGTGCCGCTGAGCCGCTTAATATCCCCGGCCAGGAAGCGATCCTGTTCCGCGAGCACGATGCGGTTGGCGGCGTCCCGGGGTTTGAGATCGGGTGCGGCTGGGTTCATATCCTGGCCATGGCCTTTTGGGGATTTCGTCGATTCGATTCTAATCTTTATAGACCATCGTTTGATGTAGATCAAGGCATAGCGATTATGGGTGGTTATCCCCACTTCAGGGTCTGTAAATCATCCAGACTGCGGTAATCAGTGAGGTCGTGGTGGATGGGGGTGACGGAGACATAGCCCTGGGCCAGGGCTCCGTAGTCCGTGTCCGGGTCCGTCGCCGGGCGGGCGTTGATTTCCGCCAGCCAGTAGTAGACGTGCCGCCGGGGGTCTACCCGGCGTTCGAAGTGCTCCACCAGGGGCCCGGTGTCCTGGCGGGTAACCCTGACCCCCTTGACCTCGGCCCGGGGCAGGTTCGGCAGGTTGACGTTGAGACAGACCCCATGGTTCCAGGCGGCCCAGCCCCGGACCTGCTCCAGCACCTCTCGGGCCAGGCGGGCGGCGGCGGCAAAATCGGCGTCCTTGTCATAGGAGTCCAGGGAGAAGGCCACGGCCTTCACCCCCAGGATGGCGGCCTCGGTGGCCGCGGACACGGTGCCGGAGTACAGGACGTTGATGCCCACGTTGGGGCCCAGGTTGATGCCCGAAACCACCAGGTCCGGCCGGCTGGGGAGCAGTTCCGCCATGGCTATTTTAACGCAGTCGGCGGGGAAGCCTCTCACCGCAAAGCCTTCGACGCCGCCGTTGAGGGACACTTCTTTCACCCGCAACGGGGTCATCAGGGTAATGGCGTGTCCCACGGCGCTCTGCTCGCTCTCCGGGGCCACCACCACCACGTCGCCCAGATGCTTGAGTTCCCGGTAAAGGGCCGCCAGCCCCGGGGCGTAAATACCGTCGTCATTGGTCAGCAATATGTTCAAAGGGGGTTTCTCCTTACTTTTCCCGACTTACTGGCGCGGTGCAAAACCCCAAGGGGGCATCTGTTCGGATGGCGGCCAGAGACGGCCGCCCCACCGTGTAATTCCAGCGGTGGGACGGGCCTCCGTGCCCGCCTCTAGTGCGTGAACCTCGATTCACGGCTTGCCGCCCTTACCGCTCTCGCCCTTCTCCCCGGACGGCCCGGCTGGTTCGGCAGACGCCGTCAGCCGGCGCATTTCTTCCTGCCACTGGCGGAATAGCGCCTGGGGTATGAGGGCCAACACGGTTTTGTCTCCCGCCCGGCTGAGGATCTTGAGGGCGCCTTGCCCTACGACTCCCACCTCCGAAAGGTGCAGGAGGGGTTTCCCCTCCTGGTCCAGGAGTTCCAGGACAAAGGCCGGGGGACCCTTCGGGGCGCCGCCCGGGGGCAGGATCTGGTCGCTTTCCAGCTTCTGGAAATTCCACAGGGCCAGCTCCAGCCGCGCCGCGGGCTGCTGCGTGGCCTTCTGGTCCGGCCCGGTGATCTTCCAGGCATCCTGGTCTTTCCGGGCGGTCCAGGTCTTGCCCGGGGGGCCCCAAACGACCTGGTGGACGGCGGGAATGGCCCCGGACCACAGGCGGCGGTCTTCTAAAGACGCCAGGGTCTTGGCGACCTCGTCGGCCAAGGCTGCATCCGCCAGTACCACGGGCCCTCCCGTCCCCAGGCGGGCGTAAACCGCATCGTCTTTTTTGGCCCCCAACCAGAGGGTCTGGTCCCCGGCCGGCGTCGCCACCGTGATTTCGGTCTGGCGGTCCGGAACCAGGTCCAGGGCCGCTAAATTCTTGGGGGGGGGCTCCAGAAAGTTCCTGGCCCGGGCAATATGGAGGTCCCGCAAAAGTTTTTCCGCCCGGTCGCCCCTTACCCGGAAGTCCGGGCGTCCCACCCAGCTCCAGGTCTGGGGGCCGGCCTTCTCCAGGGCCACTGCGGTTGTGCGGCTCTTTACCCTGAGGCCCTTGACTTCGCCAATGATAAACGCCAGCAGGGTCTTGTCCCTGAGGGCCAGGAGCTGGCGGTCCAGGGAATCTTTGCTTCCCGTGCTGATCGTGAGCAGGCGGGGGTCCTGGTCCCTGAGGACGTAATAATTCTGGTCTCCCGGAACCTTGGCGCCGACGGCCAGTTGGTGCGGCTGCCCCTGGGCCGTGAATTTCACCACCAGGGCGGGTTTATCCAGCCCGAAGGGCTTGAGGTCCTTTTCCTCCCCCAGATCCCGCTCCTTCTGGAGCCGGGCCAGGGTGGTAAGCATGGAGTCCACGATGGTCTGGTCGGCCCTGGCGTTCAGGGGGGCGGTGAGGCGCCAGACCTGGTCTTTTTTGACCAGGCGCACTTCGTCTTTACCCCGGACCAGGCTCAGGTCGCTGAGGTCGGCTTCTTTGAGGTGGAAGACTTTTTTAGCCTGTTCGTCCCGGGCGACCTGTTGCTCCTGGCGCCACCGGAGGCCGGCGTAGGCCCCCGCCAGGATCAGGAAAATCACCAGATAAGGGATCAGCCGCCGGGGAGTCATCGCCGGGCCCGCCGCCGCCGGTAGGCCCAGATGCCAGCCGCCAGCATCACCAGGGGAACCCCCACCAGGCTGACCAGGAACAACGCCCAGATCTGCCCGCTTTTGAGGGTCAAGAGCTGCGCCTTGCCGGTCCCCCGCACCGTAATCTGCTCCATGGCCCGAGCCAGGAAGTTCGTGGTGTTCAAAAACAGGTCCCCATTGCCAAAGAGGTTAAAGAAGCTGTTGGCCGCGAAGTCCACATTCCCGAAAACCACCAGATAGGTTTTCGATCCTTCCGGGGGCGCGGGCTGCTTCTCTCCTGCCTGGCCCGGGCCGCGCTTCGGGGCCGGCTCGCCCTTTATAGGCGTCAGCTTGATTTCGACCTGGGCGGCCATGGTGAAGGGGCCCTTCTTGTCGGTCTTGGCATCGAAGGCGGCTTTCTCGTCCTTGATCCACTCTTTCCCCAGCTTCTCGTAGCTGGTGGACATGGTGGTGGCCAGGGCCAGCAGGGAGACGTCCGGATGGTCCTTTCTCAAGATCAGGGGCCGGGCCATGGGATAAATGGTAACCAGGTTCTTAAAATCCTGGGTGATCTTGGAGGGGCCGTACTGGGACACGATGGGCATGACCGCGCTGAGCCCCAGGGACTGGCTTACCTGATTGACGTCCAGGATGAGGCCGTTGTCCAGGTCCACGCCGTAGCCCGCCAAAAAGCCCTTCAGGCCGCCGTCCTCAAAGGCCTCCAGCATGATGAGGAGCCGCCCGCCCTTCTCCAGGAAGGCCTTCAGGGCCTGCACCTCGGTGGATAAGAGCGGCTTTTTGGGGGCCGCCACGATGACCACCGCGGCATCCTCGGGGACCGCCCCCCGGCTCAGCAGATTGAGGGACTCGACTTCGTAGCCTTCGTTGTCCAGGGCTTTTTTAGCGACCCCAAACCCGCCGGGCTTAGGATCATCCAAGTCCCGCTCGCCGTGCCCGGCGAGAAAATAGACCTTCTGGCGCTCCTTCTTCAGGACCTTGCGCAGGGCATTGGTGATGGCGTTTTCGTCGGTCTGGTCGGCCATCTGGCGCCGGCCCTGGTAGTCCAGCAGCACGTTGCCGGCAAAGCGATACCCCGCCTGCTGGGCCTTGAGGGGCTCCCGCTCGGGGTCCACGAAGCGATAGCTGACCTGGGGGTTGTGGTACACATAGAGCTGCAAGACCTCTTTGGCGCTTTGGCGTTCCCCGGCGCCTTCGGCTATGAAGACCGTCAGGGCGAGAGGTTTGGTGACCTCTTTGAGCAAGGCCTTGGAGACAGGCGACAAAGACTGGGTCTGCTCGGAGGTGATGTCCCAGCGCATCGGGCGCCAGGTGGCCAGCAAGGACGCCAGGACCAAAATCCCCAGCACCAGCAGCACCGACGCCGCGGAGCCGGCGCCATACATCACTCGGCGTTTTTGGAATCGATCTCTCCAACTCACGGTTAAGCTCTCCAGCGTCGAGATTCCAACTGCCTCTTGGTGAGAAAGAGGAAGAAGTAGATGAAACTCAGGCAGTACACCAGGTCGCGGGTGTCGATCACCCCTTTGGTAAAGTTTTCGTAGTGGTCCAACAGCGACAGGTACTGGAAAACCTTTCCCAGATCGCCGGCCCCCAGCTCATTGACCCAGCCGATGATCCAGAAGAGGAGCAGCAGGGCAAAGGCCACCACTCCGGCGACGATCTGGTTTTCGGTGAGGCTGGAGGCAAACAGCCCCAGGGACAGGCAGGCGGCCCCCAACAGGGCCAGACCCAGGTAGCCGGCGCCCAGGGCGCCCCAATCCAGCCGGGTGATCAGGCCCAACCCCAGGGGGTAGCTGGCCGTAAAAGCCAGCAGGATGAGATAAATCAACAAGGCGGCGCCGAACTTGCCCGTGATCACCGCCCAGTCCGTCAACGGGTAGGTGAACAGCAGCTCCGCAGTCCCGGACCGCCGTTCTTCCGCCAGAAGCCGCATGGTGATGAACGGCACCAGAAACAGCAGGATGATAGCCAGGACCGCAAACAGGGGTCGAAAGACCATTTGCAGGGGATTGAGCTGGGCGGCAATCTGGGGGTTGGACGCCTGCTGGGCCGCCTGGAAGCTGATGATGCTGTAGTAAACGACGTTGGTGTAGAAAAAATATCCCGCCAGAAGCAGAAAGCAAAACCCCGTGATATAAAAAATCGGAGTGCCGAAATAGATGGTCAATTCTTTCCGCACCACCGCCAGCCAACCTCTTATCTGCATCATGACTCTTCTTCCGTGGTTTCTTCCGTTACCAGATTAATGAACACTTCTTCCAGGGTGAACTCCAGGGACTTCAATTCCAGGAGTTGCCAGCCCCGCTCCACCACCACCCGGGCCAACTGCGGGCGCAGTTCGTGGCCGTTGTCGGCCTCCACCAGGTATTTGCCCTCTCCCTGGCTGAGCACCCGGTTCACCCCGGCAACCGCGGTAAGGGCGGCCGTCACCTGCTCATCCGGTCCGGCCACCGTCACCAGCGCCCGGGCCCCCTGGCCCAGCTGCCGGGAGAGATTCTCCGGGGTGTCGCTGGCCACGATCTGGCCCCGGTTGATGATGATCACCCGGTGGCACAACTGACTCACCTCCGGCAGGATGTGGCTGCTCAGCATCACCGTGTGGGCGCCCTCCAGGTTCTTGATCAACTGGCGGATTTCCACGATCTGGGAGGGGTCCAGGCCGATGGTGGGCTCGTCCATGATGAGCAGCGGCGGCCGGTTGATCAGGGCCTGGGCCAGCCCCAGCCGCTGGCGGAAACCCTTGGACAGGGCCGCCACCATTTTGCTCCGGACCTCTTCCAGGCCGCAGGCCGCCGCCACCCGGTCAACTTCGCCGGTTTCGGCTTTGGCCGCAACCCCCTTGGCCCGGGCGGCGAACCGCAAGAACTGGGTCACGGTGAGGTCGGGGTAAATCGCCACGCTCTCCGGCACGTACCCCAGGGAGCGCCGCACCGCCAGGGAGTCGGTGACGCAGTCGTAGCCGTTGATCCGGGCCGTGCCCGCGGACGGCGCCAAAAATCCCGCCAAAATCTTCAAGGTGGTGGTCTTCCCGGCGCCGTTGGGGCCCAGGAAGCCCACGATCTCCCCGGCCGCCACCTGGAAATCCAGGCGGCTGACGGCCAGTTGCGGACCGTAGTATTTGGTCAGGTCCTGTACTTCGATCATGGTCTGCATACGGCAATCCGTCCAATGTCCTTGGCTGACTGGTTATACCGTGTTCCCTTTGAAATGAAACAAACCATCCAGATAACCTATTGATATCTCTCGTAGGGGCGGGTTTCAAACCCGCCCCTACAAAACGAACACGGTATTAGAGCAAGATGCCCTCAAAAGCTAATTATCATCGGGAGGCCAGGCGTTACCGTGAAAACTCAAATCCTCCTGAATCCCCCTAAATCCCAGCAGTGTCCGGTTTGGTTTTTGCAAAGAAGGCTGCTCGTTATACGTAGTCCAAAAGTTCATAAATTCACTAAAGCACTTCTTGCTCCGAGAAGATTACTTCCCCCTCACCCCAGCCCTCTCCCCCATTGGGGGAGAGGGGGAAAAGTGGAACTGATTTAATGCGTTATGGTTACTAGACCCGGAGACCTCCTCTACCCCCTCTCCCCCC
>VGSJ01000014.1 GCA_016875015.1 Deltaproteobacteria bacterium
CCCGGAAACCCGGCAAGGCTGTCAACGCCCGGGAAACGAAGGCCTGGCGTGGAGGCGGTGCCCCGGAGGCGCCGGACAACCCCCGGGCGTTACCTCTGAGAAATTTCTCCGGCTCGCAAATCTTGATCTTTCCCGGTAAGGTGAGGCGCCAGGCGCCCCTGAGATTTCGTCCCTAATTTTTCCCGGGACGATTGTCCGCCAGGGTAGTCGCTCCGGCAAATTTCTCTGATCTTTTTCTCCGGGGCCTTGCAATGGTGATATTCAACCTTAAAATAAACCGTGGGGAGACCCGGAATCGCGGGGAGACCCACCGGCTGACGGAAGCCGGAATATCCTGAAGGAGGTATTAGCCATGTCAGGTACCAATGTCGCCAGGATAACTCATGTTATCGCTGAATCCCCCAAGGGCTTTGATGATGCGGTGCAGGTGGGGTTCGCCCGGGCCGCCAGCACCCTCAGGGGCATCACCGGCCTGCGCATCGTCGAGCAGCGGGTTTCGGTCAAGGATAACAAGATCAACACGTACCGGGTGAAGATGGAGGTTATTTTTATCCTGGATTGAGTTGCCCCGGGTCCCAAGAGTTCATGGACGGAGAGTAAGATCTAAGGTTGCCTCCCTGGTGAAGAGATGCGCTCTCTGGACGGTTCTTACGGCGAGGGGGGCGGGCAGATTCTGCGCACCGCCTCTCCCTGGCCGCTTTGACGGGGGCGCCGGTCCGGATCGAAGGCATCCGGGCCAAGCGCTCCAAGCCGGGGCTCAGGCCCCAGCACCTCACCGCAGTTCAGGCCGTAGCCCGAGTCTCCCAGGCGGAAGTCACCGGTGCCCGCCTCGGCAGTCAAGCCCTTACCTTCAGACCCCGCACCATTCAGGGGGGCCGCTACCGCTTCGACGTGGCGGAGACGACCGGCAGCGCCGGGGCCGCCAAAGCCGCATAAAGGAAATTCCATGAGCCCAGAAATGACCGAACCGGAAATCCAGAAGGTGCAGCAAGGCATCAAGGAGAAGTACGACCGGGTGGCCGCGGCCGGCTCCGGCGGCTGCTTCCAGTACCCCACCGGCAAAGCCGGCATGGAACTGCAAGGCTATTCCCCGGAGCTTATAAAAATTTTTCCCCCGGAGGTCCTGGCCGCCTTCTGCGGCGTGGGCAATCCCTTCAGCCTGGGGTCCCTTGCTCCCGGGGACGCCGTCCTGGACATCGGCTGCGGCGCCGGGGTGGACTCCCTGGTGGCGGCCCATCTGGTGGGGGCCGGCGGCCGGGTGATGGGCCTGGACGTCACCCCGGCCATGGTGGAGCGCGCCCGAGCCCACCAGGCGCGGCTGGGTCTAGCCAATGTCACGTTTCAGGTGGGCGAGGCCGAGGCCCTGCCCTTCCCGGATGCCACCTTCGACGCCATCATCAGTAACGGCGTCTTCAACCTGACCCTGGATAAGGAGAAGGCTCTTAACGAAGCGCACCGGGTCTTGAAACCCGGAGGCAGGTTGATGCTCGCCGACATGGTCCTGGTGGCGGCGCTTCCCCCAGACCTGGGCGACAAAGTGGAAAACTGGTTCCAGTGAATCGGCGGGGCCATGCCGGGAAAGGATTTCCTGGCCCTCATGCTCCAGGTCGGCTTCCACCGGGCGGGTCTGATCAGATACACCGGCTTCAAAAGCTCGCCTTACACCGAAGGGGCCTTGCTTTACGGGGAAAAGCTCGTACCCGGCCAGGCCCGGGACGACGTCGCCTCCCAGGCCGAACCGGCGCCGGCCCTCCTTAAAGAGCCGACCTGCGAACCCGGCGGGACTTGAAAGCCGAAATAACCCGCCCGGGTGGGGCGGTGGACATTGTTAATTTTCTAATCTACTATCTTATATTTATATATTAGGGTGAATTATATCACCGGTAGGGAGGTGGAGATATGCCTATTCTCAGGGATTTCAAATTCTTCCAGGTTTTCCTGGTAATCTTGGTATCTTTGGTTTCCCTAACCACACTTACCTCAATGGGGTATTGTGAAGATGATTGGGTTTATGTAGTAGAAAATGAGGATTATATTATGTATTACAAACCATCCTCAGTAAAGATAGATAAACAAAAAAAGATTTATGAAGTATTACAGAAACGAGAATTTACTGAAAAAGGAAAAGTTAATTTTTTAAATTTATATGATATTTTGAAAAAACATAAATACAATGATATTAATCACACGGAAATGTTGTATTCAGTAGATTATAATAAAAAGAAATATAATCGGACTCATATAACATATTATTCTAAATCAGGTAATGTATTATTTGATGGTAAACCACCTATTAAATGGAATGATATAAACATTAATACTTTGGGTAATGAAATTTTTAATAAAATAATGGAGGATTACAACATACAAAGGTAAACATTGTTTTTACAATCTTATCAACTAAATGGTAATAATCTATCCCTCTTCACCCTCAATTTTGTTGGTTATCTCTTATAAACTATTATCAGCCGAGATTATGCCGCAGGCTTTGCCATTGCGGTCAAAAAATTGTTTTTTGGACCTCTTACTTGGTAAAAATACCCTGAAGTAAAATGTAGGGCGGGCACTGCCCGCAATTATTTTGGTGGGCGGTACCCGTCCTGCATAAGCTGAATGTTGGCCGGGGCGTTTCCATAAGTGTCTTTGCTGAAAGCTTTTTTTTACTCCTCCCCCGGATTAAGCAGGTAGGCCTCCACGAAGCGGTCCAGATCGCCGTCTAGGACCGCGTCGACGTTGCCCTCTTCGTGTTTGGTGCGGTGGTCCTTGATCATGCGGTAGGGCTGGAGAGTGTAAGAGCGGATCTGGCTGCCCCAGCCGATCTCTTTCTGGGTCTCCTGCATTTCCTGCTTCTTCTCGTCCTGCTTGCGTTTTTCCAGGTTATAGAGGCGGGCCCGGAGGACCTTCATGGCCAATTCCCGGTTGCGGTGCTGGCTCCGCTCGGACTGGGAGGAAACCACGAGGCCCGTGGGCAGGTGGGTCAGGCGCACCGCCGAGGAGGTCTTGTTGACGTGCTGGCCCCCGGGGCCGGAGGCCCTAAAGGTGTCGATGCGCAGGTCTTTTTCCTGGATGTCGATGTCGATGCGGTCGTCCACCTCCGGCAGCACCTGCACCGCTGCGAAGGAGGTGTGGCGGCGGCCGCTGGCGTCGAACGGCGAGATGCGCACCAGGCGGTGGATGCCGTTTTCGCTCTTCAGAAAACCGTGGGCGTAAGGGCCGCTGGCAGTGAAGGTGACGCTCTTGACCCCGGCCTCGTCCCCAGGAAGCAGGTCGATGGTCTCGGTCTTGAAACCCTTGCGCTCGGCGTAGCGCAGGTACATGCGCAGCAAAATCTCGGCCCAATCCTGGGCCTCGGTGCCGCCGGCCCCGGCGTGGATGGTGACGATGGCGTTTTTGTCGTCGTCTTCGGCCCCGAGGAGCAGCTTAAGTTCCCAATCGGAGAACTCACGCTCCATGGCCGTCAGATCCCGGGCCACTTCCTTCAGGGTCTGGTGGTCCTCTTCCTCCAGGGCCATATCCAGCATCAGCCCCAGGTCTTCCAGCTGCTGGCGGCGCGCCTCATATTCTGCCGTCGCCTGGATGAGGGAGGCCCGCTCCCGGAGGATGTCCGCGGCCCGGGCCTGGTCGTCCCACAACTCCGGGGCGGCCAGCAGTTCTTCTAGATGCCGCAGTCTGACCTGTTTGCCCGCCAGATCAAAGATGACCTCGGAGGGTTTCCAACCGGTCTTGTAAACCCTTTAATTTGGTTTTGAGTTCGACGCTGTCCGGTAACATGGTGACCTCCTGAGTTTTTATAAAACCGCGCTAAGCCGTCCACCTTCAGCCAAAAGCTGGGCTGGGCGAAGGGTGCGCACTGCGCGCCAGGAACATCCTTGGACGGCGGTTCCCCATTTTCCTGCTGCGTGGCGGGCGCTATCCATGGATGTTAGCTGAGGAATTATGACTTGGGAGTAAACCGCGGCGGGGGCGATTAATTCCGCCTCAACCTTAATCAAACTCCAATTATAAATTTTATCAGAAAAATCCTGGATTAGGAAGAGCGTGGCGGCGTCTTTGCCTGTCGGTCGGGCCACGGCGCGGCCATCTGTTCTGAAAGCTCTTTCCGGGGGGGAATAAAGAAGTTTATACGAGGACCTCAAAGTTTATTTTGGCCAATCCACCGCCTCAGAAATTTTACACACTGCAAAAAATCCTGACAGAAAAACGCCCCACCCTTTGGGTAAAAATGCCCCTTGCCACTTTTATTTTGTTTGCTTTCACATAGTTAATTGATGTCCCATTTTCCCTATTGCTTGGCGCGGGCATTGCCTATATAATCCACCAAGCAAAAATTAGGGAAGCTGGCGGCCCGGTTTGCCGGGCGGCGGCTATCGTTATAAATTCGACCGATTGAAGGGAGGTGAATAACATTGAAACGGCTATGGACAATCATTATTAATCTCTTGCTGCTGACCGCGCCGGCCCTGGTTTGGGCCGCTGACCCTGGGGAAAAGATGGTCGATATGGGCACCCGCCAGGTAGCCACCGCCGGCCTTTCCGCGATCAACTTATTTTTCGCCGGGTGGTACAACGATAACAAGTGGGTCTTTGCCATTATCGTCACGGTGCTGATGGGGCTTGTAGGAGGCATCATCGCCTTTATCACCGACATCTTCCTGAAGGCCGCGGGTTTGGACGTCAGCAAAATGGACCATCATGAATAGCTGGGAATGGGAGGAATCATCACATGCTTGATATCTTAAACTTCACCGTATATCTGCCCATTGCCGAGTTGCATTTCCCTGTCCTCATCTTGATCGCCATCGGCTTTTCCGTGGGGGTGTTGGGCGGCTTCTTCGGCGTGGGTGGGGCCTGGGTAGTCACCCCGGCCCTTAATATCTTCGGCTTCCCCATGGCATACGCCATCGGCACCGACCTGGCCCACATCTTCGGCAAATCCATCGTGGCCACCGCCAAGCACCGCAAAATGGGCAATGTGGACGTGAAGTTGGGCCTCGTATCCATCGTGGGCTCGGTCGTCGGCCTGGAAATCGGCGCCCAAAACGTCATGTGGCTCACCAGGATAGGGCTGGCTGGTCCGGTGGTGCGCTACACTTACATGCTCTTGCTCTTTGGCCTGGGCTTTTACATGCTCTATGATTTCGCCACCAAAGACAAGCGGGCCGCGGCTCAGGCCGCCAAGATGGCGGCGGCGACCCGGAGCGGCATCGCGATTGAACCGAAAAAAGGCTGGCAACTGCCCCCCATGATGCACTTCCCGACCTCGGGCATCACCATCTCCTTTTGGACCGTCACCGGGGTCTTCCTCTTCACCGGTTGGCTCTCCGGCTTCCTGGGGGTGGGCGGCGGCTTCATCCGCATGCCGGCCCTCATTTATCTTATCGGCTGTCCCACGGCCGTCGCGGTGGGTACCGACCTGTTCGCGGTGCTGTTCGCCGGAGCCTACGGTTGTTGGACTTACGGGGTAAAGGGCGCGGTGGATGTCACCGCCGCGGTCTTTATGCTGATCGGCGCCTCCATCGGGGCCCAGATCGGCGTCACCGCGGTTAAGTATATCCGGGGTTACGGCATCCGGCTGCTCTTCGCCATTATGATCATCCTGGCCGGGGTCTCCGTGGTCTTCAAACAGATGGAACTCACCACCATCGCCGCCTGGGTGGTCATGTCCGCCGCCCTGGGCATGTGCGTGGTAATCATGGCGGGCTTGTGGAAGGGCTTTAAAAAGGAGAAGGCCGAGAAGGCCGCCTATACTAAGGAAGGGTCATAACCCTGAAGATCCTGGTACCCGTGGATGGCTCAGCCTATTCCCTGAAAGCCGTGGAAACGGCCTGCGGCCTGGCGGGCAAGACCCGCTCCTTCCTGGGCAGCACCGCCTCCCAGGTGGTAATCTACTCTCCCTGTTCGGTCCTGGTGGTCAAGACCCAGGATTGAGTTAATCACAAGCTCTACTCCTCAGTAAGCAGGCGGCTCCAGTCGGGGCCGCCTTTATTGCGATTGCCAAAAGTTCCTTCCTTTTCTCCCCTCTCCCCCAATGGGGGGGCAGGGTGAGGGGCGAATGAGAAAAAAAACTTTGGGCAATTGCTCATTGCCCTAGGTTATGACCACGGAACTGGGCTCGCGGGAGGTTGCCTGAGGCTGGGACTTCGAGGCCTTATACTAGGTCGCTCTCGGAAAAGTATTTTCAGGTCCGGAGAATGGCTCCTCAAGGCGCTAAAATCCGGCGCGTCTCACGCGCCATTCTTGGTGCGTAATACCAAGTTGCGCTCATAGAAGTAAGAAAAGCTGTTGTCGGGGCGCACCTGCGTGTGCGCCCTCTTGTGGGCGGACACATGGGTCCGCCCCTACACAAGAAAAAGGTAAATTACCTGTATGATCGCAACTTGGTATAAGACGCACCCTTGAAGGGGAATTACCTTTTTGACGGCAACTTGGTATTAAGCCGCCCGCAGGGCATCCAACAGCGGCAGGCGGGCCGCCTTGAGGGAGGGCAGCAAGCCCCCCACCAGGCCCATGCCCACGCCGAAGAGCAGGCTTTTGACCATGATGTCCGAAGTCAGGGCGAACTTGAAGGTGATCTCGGCGAAGCTGGACCAGTTGATGGTGGAGAGCGTCAAGAAGTTCAGGAGGGAGGCCGGCGCCAGACCCAGGAGCCATCCCAGGAACCCGAGGAACATGGACTCCAGGAGGAAGGCGGCCAGGATGTGATGCCGTTTGAACCCCAGGGCCCGGAGGGTGCCGATCTCGGAGACCCGGGCCCCCACCTGGGCGTACATGGTGACCATGGCCCCCAGGATGGCCCCCACGCCGAAAATCCCGGTGAGCACCAGCCCCAGGAGGCGGATGAAGGTGGCCAGGCGCCGGGACTGGTTTTCATAAAATTCCACTTCCCGGAGCACCTGCACCGGCAGGCGGGGGTCGCTCTCCAGGCGGGCCTTGAGCGCGTCGAAGGCCGCGGGGTCCCGGAGGCGCAAGATCACCGAAGAGAAGGCCGTGCGCCGGAAGGCGGCGAGCAGGGTCTCCACGTCCCCCCAGAGCTCCGAAGAAAAGCCGGTGTTGCCCGCATCCATGACGCCCACCACCTGCCACTGGCGCATGGCGAAGCGCAGGGTCTCCCCCAGCCCGGCCCCCTGAAAGCGCCGGGCGATCTGGGCCCCGGCCACGATCTCAGTGGACCCGGGCGAAAGGAATCGCCCGGCGCTCAGGCGCACCTCCCGCCGCAACTCCGGCGACACCGGCTGCACCCCCCGGATGATGACGTTGGCCGGGTTGCCGCTGCCCCGCTTGGGCAGGTTGATGAGCACGATGGCCTCGCCCGCCACCAGGCGGCGGCCCTCCTTATCCAAAGCCACTTCGGGCTGGGCATTGATGATCCCGGCCTGGTTGCGGTCGATGGCGCTCTGTACCTCGGATTCGGACCCGGCCCGGAGCACCACCACGTTGTCAAAGGAGCCGGTGGCCACCAGGGTGCGCCGGAGCCCCTCGGAGAGCATGAGCACCGCCGCAAAGACGAAAACGACCAGCGCCATGCCCGCGGCGGTGAGAAAGGTGGTAAGCCGCCGGGCCAGGAGGTTACGATAGCTGTATGAGATGGGAATGGGCATCAGGGATCATCGGAGAGATGTATTAGCAATCTGCTGATATCTATCAGCTAACTTGCCGCGAGTAGCTTCTGTAATATAATCATTTTATAAACTTACTGTCTTTACTTTTTTCTAGCCGTAGGGCGGGAAAGCGAAGCGCATCCCGCCTTCAGCATTAGGGCAACCTAAAATCATGCCGCAATATATTCGCGCCTTTCTTCCGGGAGGCACGTTCTTTTTCACGGTTACGCTCCTGGAACGCCACCGAAAACTTTTGACCGAACACATTGACGATCTTCGGGCTGTGTTCAAAGCGGCTCGTCAACGTCGACCTTTTACGGTCGAGGCCGTGGTCATCTTGCCCGATCACCTGCATTGCATCTGGACATTGCCTCCCGGGGACGCCGATTTCTCCACGCGATGGCATGATATTAAAGCGCGATTTGCCGCACAAATTCCCGGAGGGGAAAGACTTTCAGCGCGGCGGCTACAGAAGGGAGAGCGAGGCATTTGGCAGCGACGTTTTTGGGAGCACGTCATCCGCGACGAGCGGGATTATGAGCGTCACGTTGATTACATCCATTACAATCCAGTAAAACACGGTCACGTGACCAGGGCTGCGGATTGGCCTTATTCAAGCTTTCATCGTTACGTACGATCCGGTATTTATGACCTTGAGTGGGCGGCAGATGATGATGTTAGGCGTCTGGAGATGGAATGAGGCGAAAGGCGGGATGCGCTTCGCTTTCCCGCCCTACGGGCTGCCTATTTAATTTGACTGCCATCTCTCCCAATTCAGAAGATCCCATAAGTTCCTCCAGAAATTGATACTATCTGAAATCATGCGGCAACCATGGTCACCGAAGTCAAAAAGTGGTCTTAGGACTTCTTCCCCCGTCGCAAGATCCCTCAAAGTTTCTGTTATTGAATCCTCTTCTCGGCGGAATGATAACACAAATTCCAGTTTTAAAGTATTTTTCCATAGCCATTAATTTTATGCTCTATAGAGACTCACTTGCCAAAACCGCGACTGATCAAAAAAATTAGAAAATTAGAGCTATGACCGGCATCATGAAATGCCCTTTTGGTGGGGAAGATGCTGGAATGTCGCGGGGGAGGAATCCTCAATCCGGAGGAGGCGTCGGCGGGGTAATTTCGCAATACTCCCGGATGAGGCGGGCGGGAAACTCGTGGGTGAAGCGGACCGTCAGTTTAGCATGCAGTTCCCAGGCCTCGCCCGGGGTAGAGGTCGCCACGGTGAACTCCGGTTGTTTCAAGCGCCGGGGCAGATAGAAGAAATTGGCCTCAAAGATGGCGGTCTCAAAGAGGTTCTCGTCCTTGCGGATGGTGGACACCACGAATCGCCGCCGGGTGGGCCGGTTTTTGACTTTATTGAATAAGCCTTTTTCGGTCATAACGTCGGAGGCCCCCGGCCTCTCGGGACTATTGCGGGATGCTCCTGGATTTTTTCTTGACGGACGATTTTTTCTTGACCGGCGCCGACCCCGCGCCGCTCATCACCACCGCGCGCCGCTTTTGGCTGGACCCCTTGGCGATGCGGGCCTTGCCTTTGCTGGCCTTAGCAAACCAGAGCTTCTCTTCCGCCGGCGGCAGCTTGGCGATGGGCGTCCCCGCCAGCTCGAAGCCCTTTTCAATCAGCGGCCGCAGATCGGCCCACTTCTTCGTGCTCCCCATCATGGCGACGATGATTTCCTGGTCGCCGTTTTTAAACAGCCCCACATAGGTGTGCTTGGAGGCCCGGGTGTACCCGGTTTTCCCCGCCACCGCCAGGGGCGTGGTGAAGAGGAAGCGGTTGTGATTCCTCAGTTCCCGGTCGCCCTGGATGGTGAAATACTTGGTGGACATAATCTTGGCCAGTTCCGGGTCGCTCATGGCCCGGCGAAACATCAGGGCCAGGTCCTGGGCGGTGGAGTACTGATTCTCGGCCGGCAGGCCGTTGGCCGTGGCCAGGGTCGTGCGATAGGCGCCCCACTGCCGCACTTCCTGGGTGAGCTGATGGGCGAAGGCCGACTCGCTGCCGCTCACCTTTTCCGCCAGGGCCCGGGCGGCGTCGTTGGCCGAAGACAGCAGGAGGGCGTAGAGCAACTCCTGCACGGTGTAGGTCTCTCCCGGTTTGATGCCGATTTTGGACGCCGGCGCCGCCGCCGCATAAGGGCTGACACCCACCTTGTCGTTCATCTTCAGGTGCTCCACCACCGACAAAGCGGTCATGACCTTGATGGTGCTGGCCGGAGGAAAAAAGAGCTGGGGGTTGAGGGCTAGTAAAATCTTGCCGGTTTTGGCATCCATAATGACAAAGGAGCGGGCGGAGATGTTAAATCCTTCCTCATCCTGACCTGCGGCAAATCCTGCGGCCACTGTCAAAATTGCCAGAACCACAATAACCGAAAGTCCATATTTGACGCGAAAACTCATGTGACCCCTTACACACGGTAATGATCTTCGGACCCGGCGGCCTCGGTAAAATCTGCAACCTTATACTATAAAAAAATTCCCCGCTTGGCAAATCAGAATAGCCGGGAGGGGACAGGAAAACCGCAGGAAGGATGAATTTACCGGGATGGCGTCCGGAGGCCGATTACGGCAGGTGGGCGCTGGTAGGGCGCGTCTCACGCGCCATTCTTGATGGTTTCGCAAAAAGTCCAAATTCCCTCCCCCTTGATGGGGGAGGGTTAGGGTGGGGGTGAAATAATTAATATCTTCGATTGGTTATATTCCCCCTCCCCTTAATCCCCTCCCACCAGGGGAGGGGATTAAGACTTTTTACGAGGTCATCATTCTTGGGGCGCAGCTTCGGATTAGCCGGCTTTCTCCAGTTCTTTCAAGTAGTCCAACGGCGGGTAATAACCGGGAAACCGGTGCAGTTCCTGGCCATCGGCCCCGAAGACCAGGGTGGTGGGCGCCCCGGTAACGTTGAATTTTTTCACGATGTCCATGTTTTTGCGCCCGTCCAGGCGCACCGGGATGTACTTGGAATTTACCTCCTGGACAACTCCCGCATCCACATGAGTCTCAGTGTGCAGGTGCGTACAATGGGGGCACCCATCCATATACAGTTCCAGCAAGACGCGGCGGTTTTCTTTTTTTGCCTCGTTAAGAGCCGAGTCCCAGCTGTCCCGCCAGTTTATTTCTCCCATTACGTGACTCCTTTCCTTCAGGGAATTTTTACCGTAACTCCAGGCCGGCAATGGCCGCGCTCCGACTGCGGCGTATGGTTTCAGCCCCTACCGCCCGTATGACTTGAAACATAAGATAAGGTGCGTCTCAGCAAAGGCAAGGACTAAAAGCAACGTCCGGCTCTCGGCTGTCTTTTTCCCGGGGAGATGGTATGATGGTTGAGCCTTGCCGGCAGTTTACTCCATGACCTTGAGCAGCTCACGCCGGGGCTTGAACCGGCGCCGACCTGAAACCTGATGGGTGCCATGGTTTATCTGGTTTTTCTCCTTCTGACGGCCGCCTGGTTCTACCAGTTCCTGGCCCTGGTCTGTCTGGGGCGATTTTTTCGCCCCTCGCCCTCGGCCCCACCGGTGGAAACCGGCCCCGGCATCACCGTGTTCAAGCCCCTTAAGGGCCTTGCACCCCTCTCCCGGGAATGCCTGACGAGCTTTCTGACCCAGGATTACCACCCCTACCAGGTGCTCTTCGGGGTGCGGGACCCGGATGACCCGGTGCTGGCGCTCCTCCGGGAATTGTCCCGGGCTTATCCCCGGTGCGACCTTTCGGTGGTCATCTGCCCGGAAGATCTGGGCCTCAACCCCAAAATCAGCACCTTGCGCCAGCTTCTGCCCCGGGCCCGGTATGACCTCCTGGTGATCGCCGACGGGGATGTCAAGGTGGGCCCCGATTACTTAGCCCAGGTGGCCGCGGCCTTCAGGCAGCCGGGGGTGGGCCTGGTGAGCTGCCCCTACCGGGCTGGCCCCAGCCGCACGCTGGGTTCCTTGCTGGAGGCCCTGACCGTCACCGCCGATTTTATCCCTTCGGTGGCCGTCGCCAACTACGTCGAGGGCGTGCGCTTCGCCCTGGGGGCCACCATGGCCCTGACCCGGCAGGCCCTCGCCGCCATCGGCGGCCTGGCCCCCCTGGCCGACTTCCTGGCGGACGACTATCAGCTGGGCTTTCGCATCGCCCAGACCGGGCTTCAGGTCAAAATTCTCCCTTACGTGGTGGAGACCAACAACCCGGAGATGAGTTTCTCGGATTATCTGGCCCACCAGCTCCGCTGGGCCCGCACCTACCGGGTCTGCCGCCCGGCGGGTTATCTGGCCTACGGCATCACCCACGCCCTGGTGTACAGCCTCGCCATCCTGCTGGCAACGGGCCTGGCCCCCTGGGCCTGGGGGCTGGCCGCGGCCACTCTGGTCCTCCGGGGCGCCCTGGCCGGGTTCTCCGAGCGCCGCTGTCTCAAGGGCGACCTGCCCCTTGCGGCCTTTGCCCTCCTGCCTCTGAAAGACCTGCTCGCCTTCGGACTCTGGCTCGCAAGTTTCCTGGGCCGCCGGGTCAATTGGGGGGGGCGCTCTTTCCGGGTGACCCCGGAGGGTAATTTGGCGCCCCGGACAGACTCCCCGTGAATTTGACTTTCGCGCCGGTCTCAGTTAAGGAATAATTCTATGGATAGCAAAGTTCTGCAGCAGTTGCTCAAGGAGGTTCAGGCCGGGCGCCTGCCGGTGGCCGAGGCCGTTGAGCGTCTCCGAACCCTGCCCTTCGAAGACCTGGGGTTCGCCCGGGTGGACCATCACCGCCAGCTCCGCCAGGGTTTCCCCGAAGTGGTGTTCGCCGCGGGCAAGAGCCTGGAGCAGATCCGGGGCATCCTCACGGCCCTCTGCGCCCGGGCCGACCACGTCCTGGTGACCCGCCTGGCCCCTGAGGCGGCGGCGGCGCTCACGCTTGACTTTCCCAACGCCCGCTATTACCGCGATTCCCAGGCGTTGACCCTCAGCCGGGGAGAAATCCCCGACCGGGGCCGGGGCCTGATCCTGGTGATCTCGGCCGGAACCTCCGATATCCCCGTGGCCGAAGAAGCCCTGGTCACCGCCCGAATCATGGGCCACCGGGCCGAAGCCCTTTACGACGTGGGGGTGGCCGGCCTGCACCGCCTCCTGGCCCACCAGGAACTGCTGGCCCAGGCCACCTGCTGCATTGTGGTGGCAGGCATGGAAGGGGCGCTGCCCAGCGTGGTGGCGGGGCTGGTGGACCGGCCGGTGATCGCGGTCCCAACCAGCGTGGGCTATGGCGCTTCCTTCGGCGGCCTGGCGGCGCTGTTGGCCATGCTCAACTCCTGCGCCGCCGGCCTGGCGGTGGTCAACATCGACAACGGTTTCGGCGCCGGCTACCTGGCGGCCCTGATGAACCGAAAGGATTGATTCAGAGGAGAGTAAGGGCGTGTTACAAACTCTGGCAGCAGTCACCCTGGGACTCAGCATCATGCTATCAGGCTGCGCGGCGTTGAAGGCGGCCCCTTCCAAGGGCGCGGGCTTTGTGCCGGTGGCGCAGATGGCGAAGCAGGAAGATCTCCCTTTCCAGAAGGTCTGGTTCAAGGACGGCGTAGATTTTAAGCGCTATAAGAGCATATATATCCCGGAGGTGCACACCGATTACCTCCTGCAGTCCAACTGGTGGCAGCAGAACTTCCGCCAGGGCCGGATGAAGGAAGATATGGCCACCATGGCGCAATACCTGCGGCAGGAATTCAAAACCGCGTTCGGCAACGATCCTTACCACCGTTTTCAGGTGGTGGAAGTCCCGCAGAAAGATTCCCTGACCCTTGAGCTGGCGCTCACGGAACTGGTTCCCAGCAATGTGGCGCTCAGCGTGTTGGAGTATGCCCCCTATGGCGGCGGCACCGCGGTCAGGGTTATGGAAAGAGCCACGGGCGCCGAGAGCACGGTGGCCTTCGAGGCCAGGATGAAGGATTCGGGCACCGGCGACACTCTGGCCATGTTCGCCGACCGCCAGGTGAAAAAAATCAGGATCATTGATTTCAAGGCATTCACCTGGTATGCCCACGGCAAGGACATCATCAAGGAGTGGGCCGAACAGTTCGTGAGGCTCGCCAATCAGCGGCCGGGAGAGGTCATCGAGGGTTCCAGCGCCTTCACCCTGATGCCCTGGTAAAGACAGGCCGCGGCTTGCCGAAACCAGGCTGGAGGCCCAGGCGGTTGGGTTGACCGCCCCTTAGGAAAAAATCTCCGACTGCGGAGGCGTGTGCATCAATGGCGCCAGATCGACCGGAAACCTTGTCTCTCTACCAGCAGATCGACCAGGCAAGCCTGGCCCTGGACAGCAGCTTCAGGTTCCTTTGCCAGGCCGATTTGCCCTGCTTCAACCAGTGTTGCCGCACCCCCACCATCATCTTAAGCCCTTATGACCTCCTGCGTCTGAAACAGGGTCTGGGCATCACTTCCACGGCAGTGCGGGAGCGCTACACCCGGCAGGAAATTGAACCCAATTCAAATCTTCCCCTGGTCTTAATCGATGCTTACCGATCCCCGGAGGGGGGCTGCCCTTTCCTGGGGGAGCACGGCTGCACGGTTTATCCCCATCGGCCCGCGGCCTGCCGCCTCTTTCCCCTCACCATGGGCAGCCGGCTCACCGCGGACGGCGTCGTGGACTATTACTTTTGCCGCGGGTTGGATTATTGCCGGGGATTCGCCGCCGGGGTCGAATGGACCGTGGCCTCCTGGATGGCCAACCAGGGATTTCCCGAGTATGATCAGGGGCGTCGCGCCTGGCTCGAAATTCTCCTTAAAGCCGCTCTGACGGAGCCGCCCGTGGTCGACGCCCAGATGCAGGACCTCTTTGCCACCCTGGCTTATGACCTGGACAAATTTCGCCGGTTGGTTTTTGACCCGGTGTTTCTCGAGGCTTACGAGGCTTACGATATAAAGGCCGGGGCCATGGAAGATCTCAGGACGGACGACCTGGCCCTCCTCAAGTTCAGTTACCGCTTGCTGCCGGCCGTCCTGTCCGCGGCGGGAGCTCAAAAGATGACTGCGGTTATCCGCGGGTCAACCAAATTTTTCGAGGTGGACTGAGGCAGGGGAAGAGGACTCCATAAGCACTGCGAGCTATTTCTGAGAGCTATTTCAAAACCTCGTCGGCTCAATGCAGGTCATTCTGAGCGGAGCGAAGAATCTTGCATTTTCAATGAGTTGGGATTGTTCACTTTCTCAAAAAAGCCGTCACCAGCAGCGCGCCGTCTTGAAAAAGAGTGGCGGCACAGGCTTTCAGCCTGTGCCGTAGGGCGCGTCTCACGCGCCATTCTTGGTGCGTAATACCGTGTTCGTTTTGTAGGGGCGGGTTTGAAACCCGCCCCTACGAGAGATATCAATAGGTTATCTGGATGGTTTGTTTCATTTCAAAGGGAACACGGTATAAGACGCGCCCTTGAAGGAAAATTACCTTTTTGAGCGCAGATTGTTGTTACAGGGCCGCCTTCCCGACCCGGCAGGGGATGAGGCGGGGAAACCTCACTATACCGCGGCCACGCCGTTGACGCCGCCGTTAACCAAGCGCACCACGGCCATGTCGGGGAAATAGTCGATGACGTTGAGGCAGCCGTAGTTCTGGTCCAGGCGGAACAGGTGGTCCAGGGGCAGGCCCAGGGCCTCGCTGAGGATGACCCGGTTGACCCCGGCGTGGGCCACGATGATGAAGGCCTCCTGAAGATGCTGATTGATGAGGTCGTTCAGCCGGGGCAGGACCCGGGAACTCAGGTCCAGGAGGCTTTCGCCCCCGGGAATGCGGAAGGTGGCGAGGTCCCGGAAGCGGGCCTCGAGTTCGGCGGGGTAGCGTTCGGCGATCTCGGTGAAGCTCAGGCCTTCCCAGGCCCCGAAGTGGATCTCCCGGAACTCCGGGATTATTTGTAGAGGCGCCTCCCGCCCCCGTCTGATAATCTCTGCCCCGGTCAAGGCCCGGCTGAGGTTCGAGGCATAGACCCCCGCCAGGGGCACGCCCGCAAGCTGCGCCGCCAGGTCTTCGAACTGGCGCACCCCGTTATCCGACAAGCCGATGTCGTTGTTGCCGTGGTACCGGTCGGTATGGCCGTCGGCCACCTGGCCGTGGCGCACCAGGTAGACGCGGGTGGGGGTCAGGGAACCCTTGATGCGTTGAGCTTGGAGACGCATTATGGACTTAAATATTTGCGGCCAAAAAAATTATCATGGGGAAGATTTCTCATCAACCTTATTGCAATTGAGTATATTGTTTCAGGATCATAATTCTGAGTAAACCTTTTCTCCCAGCATCTCCCATGAGCAAGCCAGTCTCGTAAGGGCAACAGGTCCATTAGATTTTTAATTGATTTTTCTAATTCTCTGCTATCTGTTATATTTTTCCAAGTCTTAAGTATATCGTCCCCAAATCTTGACCACTCGCCTTTCTTTTTATTAGGAGACAATTGATATAATTTCCGACTAATTCCATCACTCTTTTTACCCGTAAGACGGATTTGATGATCAATTCTAAAGGCAGCCTCTATTGCACTGATTAGACTTAACATTGTAGCATATTTCAATTCTTTCATGCCATTGCTGAATTGGTCAGCAATTTCTTTAGGAGATTTGAACATAAATTCAATAGGTAGAGCTTTGCCACTTCTAACCTTTTCTTTTATTTTTTGCCTTGAATCTAATAATGCACTCTCAGAATCTCTATACCATTTCCACACATTATTAACTGCGGCTGCATGTTTATACGAGGCTGACACTTTCATTTGCTAATCACTTTCATTAACGCATTATAAAAGACCTCTCTAGTTAATACTCGATATTTTCTAGGCCTTCCTTTTTCGGTTGGTAAAATCCATTCAGTATCCATTTGATTGTAGTTAGGTGGTTTGGGTTGTTTCTTTGACTTTAATATTCCTTCTTCACCCATATACACCCTGATTTGGGGGCGATGCCCCTTTTGTTCCAATATGATCATTACAGATCCTTCATCACCAATCAAATCGACTCTTCCTAGTCCTCCTATAATAATAGTACCTATAGGAATCAACTTAACTACTTCAGTATGAAGATTAATTTTAAGTTGAGGTGCCTCATAACTACCTAACCGCTCCTCATAAACCTCTATAGTATCTTCTTCAATATATAAGTCCTCTGGAACTAATGGTGCTAACCATTCTTTTACATCGTTGTATAGGTGATTAATTTTGCCAAGCCACCAGGTTTTCCTTGTCTCCCAATCCACAGCTTGCTTTAGTTGATCATCCTTCCGTTTCTTCTCACGCAGGAAATTTTCCAAGGTTTCTGCCATAGTTGATCTCCTTACTTTATCCGTAATTTTTCTACCGTGGATACTCTAAATTTGACATCCTGATGTTTATATTCAAACATAGAAAAGAAGATAAATCAAGAGGTTGCTCTGGCTTATCGTGATCGCTACCCCTCCATAACCGCATTGTTAGGCACCACCACGATACCGTCTTCGGTGAGGTGGAAGCGGGAGGCGTCCCATTGGGGGTCGTAGCCGATGGAAAAGCCCGGCGGCACCCGCACCCCGTCTTCGATAATCGCCCGCCTCACCTTGGCCCGGGGGCCGATGACCACCCCGTCCCAGAGGATGGCGTCTTCCACCGATGCGTCCGGCCCCACCCTGACCCCGGGGGAGAGGATGGACCGGGTCACGGTCCCTTCGATGATGCAGCCCGAGGCGATGAGGGAATCCTCCACCGTCACCGGCATCCCCCCGGTAATAAATTTGCTGGGGGGCAGGAGCTGGGGCCGGGAGCGCATGGGCCAGTCCGGATCGAATAACTCAAAGGTGGGCGCGGCGCCCAGGAGATCCTGGTGGGCCTTGAAGTACGCGTCCAACAGCCCGATATCCCGCCAGTACCGGATAGCCCCGCTGGCCGGGTCCTGAAAGTTGTAGGCATAGACCTTTTTCCGCTCCACCATCTGGGGGATGATGTCCCCGCCGAAATCGTGCTTGCTGGTCTTGTTTTTGGCGTCCTTGATGACCTCCTCCACCAGGACCCCGGCGTTGAAGATGTAAACCCCCATGGACACCAGGGAGAAGTCGGGGTTGTCGGGCAATCCCGGCGGGTCCTGGGGTTTTTCCAGGAAATTCTCCACCTCGCCGGCCCCGTTCACCTTGAGAATGCCGAAGGAACTGCCCTCCGCCCGGGGCACCATGACCGCGGCTACCGTCAGGTCCGCCCCCTGGCGCAGGTGAAATGCCAGCATCTCCCGGTAATTCAGCTTGTAGACGTGATCTCCGGACAGGATCAACACATGCCGGGGCCGCTCGGCCTCCAGGAGGTTGAGGTTCTGGAAAATGGAGTCCGCGGTGCCGCGGTACCAGCGGCTCACCATGATCTGCTGGGGCGGCATGGAGTAGATGAACTCGTCCAGGTCAGGGTGCATGATGTCCCAGGCCCGGCGCAGGTGCTGATCCAGGGAAAAACTGCCGTACTGGGTGAGCACGTAGATGCGGCGGATGCCCGAATTGAGGCAGTTGGACAGGGTGAAGTCGATGATCCGGTAAAGGCTCCCGAAGGTGATGGCCGGTTTGGCCTTGTCCCGGGTCAGGGGAAAGAGGCGCTCGCCCTTGCCGCCGGCCATGATGATGGTGGTAAGATTTTTCATCGAGTCCGTCATCGAGTTACCAGTTCTTTAATTTTCTCTTTGAGTTCCGTGAGATCGGAAGACTTCACCACGTAGGCGTCCGCGGCCCAACTCATGAAGCTTTCCTGATAGTGGGTATAGGCGCTGTTCAGGATCACCGGCAGGCCCTCCTTGATCCCCAGGATGCGGGGCAGGGCCTCCAGGCCGTCCATACCGGGCATGCGAATGTCTAAAATAACCAGGTCCAGGGGTTCGGTTTCCACCATCTTCAAGGCATCCCGGGCATTGATGGCGATCAATACCTTATAGCCTTCTTCCTCCAACTCCTCTTTCAAAAGCATCCGGATCGCCTCGTCGTCATCCACTACCAGGATCGTCTTCATCAACCGCCTCTTGCCTCGCGCTTTTGGCTTAATACTAAGTCTTCTTGGGGAAAGGGGCAACCGTGGGCCAAAAAAATCCCCCGGGCGACGTTCAGGAAC
Organism: Deltaproteobacteria bacterium; assembly: GCA_016875015.1. Classification (GTDB taxonomy): domain Bacteria; phylum Desulfobacterota; class Desulfobaccia; order Desulfobaccales; family 0-14-0-80-60-11; genus 0-14-0-80-60-11. Next base: position 18,646 of record VGSJ01000014.1, read on the forward strand.
CCCCCGGCGGCTGCCAGCCGGCTTCTCCCAGGAACAGGGGCAACTCCGCGATGCAGATAGGCCCCACCCGGATATCCCAGCCGGTGTAGGCGGCCAGTTCCTCTTTCAGGGGGGCCACCACCCCGGGGATGATGAGCTGCCGGCGCCTGAGCCTCGAAGCCAGGCGGTGGGTGGTAAGTCCCTGGTCCAGGCGCTGGGGGGCAAAGCTGCGATAGACCATGGACATGTCCGCCGTGTCCCCCCGGGTGTCCACCAGCAGCAGGTAAAACGGGCTGATGGTTAAGGCCAGGAGCCCGGTGACCACCGCCAGGGTGAATTCGCTGTTGCCGGTGACCAGGAGCGGGGCGTCGGGCCCGGGCTCGTTGATCTCGAACAAATCCGCCGGCGCGGGCCGGGGCAGCTCCAGAGACTGCACCACCGGCAGGATTTCCAAAGCGCGGACCGCCAGGGACAGGGCGTAGCGCTTCGCCGGGGTCAGGGCCAGGCAGTCCTCAGGTTTAAGGCTCCCTGCCTTTAGCCGGGCCGCCACCTGGGCGCAATCAGGCCCCCCCAGCTCCCGGCACTCCTCCGGGGTCAGGTACGGCGCGATGTCGATTCGATCCACATAGAGATTCGCTTTCAGCATGTGGCGCCCCCTGCCCAACCTTAATCTACCCTAACAAGATTGGCGTCTCAGGTCAACGCCTTAGGGGACCGTTACCGGGACGGCGGGGGAAATAAAGGGAGGAACTATTGGAGTTCATTCGAATTAGGTGTCCCGCGGTCTCTTTAATTTTCTGGCCGCGACGCCTCTGGACCCGGAAACAATGCGGGAACTTTGCCGTTTGGGCCGGAAATCGCTTGATTTTCTTGGCAACTTGGGGTATAAAAATAAAGTTAAAATAAAAATCAAATCCAATCAGACAACATAAAGGAGCTGGGCCCAAGAGTAACCGGCTAAAATCAAAGCTGAAATAGGGTAAAGGAGACAAACCCGCCCGCGACCCCGGTAGTCCCGGCGAGGGAGTCTGGTCTGAGATTTCCATCAACCTAGCGCCTGCTACAGCAGTCCTCTGTTCTCTTTTTCCCTTTACCTGAAGCCTTCCCAGGCTCCGGAAACCCTTGGTAATCACTTTATATGACGGCCAGCATCCCCTTTACCTCTCTCATATTGCCTCACCTCACCCGACTCACGCCATACCAGGCCGGCAAACCTCTGGAGGAACTGGAAAGAGAACTGGGACTCACCGATGCCATCAAGCTGGCCTCCAATGAAAATCCCCTGGGGCCTTCTCCCCTGGCCCTGGCCGCCATTCGGGACACCCTCGGGAGCTTGCACCGCTATCCCGACAGCCACGCCTATTATCTCAAGGCAGACCTGGCCCGGCATCACGGCCTGACGCCGGCGCAGTTGATCCTGGGCAACGGTTCCGATGAAGTCCTGGACCTGCTGGTCCGGGCCTTGGTGCCGCCGGGGGGCGAGGTGCTGAGCACCGCCCACACCTTTTTGATGTACGGCCTGATGACCCAGGCCGTGGGCGGGGTTTTCCGCCCGGCGCCGTTGAAAGACATGCGGGTGGATCTCGCGGCCATGGCCCGGGCGGTCACTCCCCAAACCCGGCTGATCATCCTGTGCAACCCCAACAATCCCACCGGCGCCGCGTTTAAGCGCCGGGAGTGGGAAGACTTCCTGGCCGCGGTCCCCGCCACGGTTACCGTGGTTCTGGATGAGGCCTACATTGACTTTGCCGATGACCCCCAGGTGCCTTCCTGCCTGGAATATCTGGCGGAAGACCGCCCCCTGGTGGGGTTGCGCACCTTTTCCAAGACCTATGGGCTGGCGGGCCTGCGCATCGGCTACGGCTTCGGCCCCAGCGAACTGATGGACTGCCTGAACCGCCTCCGGATGCCGTTCAACGTCAACCGGCTGGCCCAGGTGGCCGCCCGGGCGGCGCTTCACGACGCCGATTTTCTGGCCCGGACCCGGGAGCTGGTGCTGGAAGGCAAAGACCTGCTCTACCGGGAACTGGCGCGCCTCGGTCTGACGTTTGTACCCAGCCAGGCCAATTTCGTGCTCATCCGGGTCCCCCGGCCGGGACGAGAAGTCTATCAGGCCATGCTGCGGGAAGGAGTCATCATCCGGGCCATGGACGCCTACGGTTTCCCCGATTATATCCGCGTCAACGTGGGATTGCCGGAGGAAAACCGGCGTTTCCTCGAGGCGTTACAAAAGGTGCTGGGGCCGGACAACTGAGTGGGCCTCCGGGGAATCATCACCATCGACGGTCCGGCCGGGGCCGGCAAAAGCACGGTGGGCCGCCTCTTGGCCCAATCCCTGGGTTACCTCTACCTGGACAGCGGCGCCCTTTATCGGGCCGTGGCCTGGCAGGCCCAGCGGCTGGGTCTGGACCTGGACCGCGACTCGACCCTGGAAGAATTCCTGGCGGGCTTTGCCCCAACGGTAACCGCGGATTCCCGGGGGTTTCACCTGGTGATCGACGGCGCCGAAGTGAGCGAGGCGCTCAGGTCCCCCGCGGTGACCCGGGAGTCCTCCCGGCTGGCGGTTAAGCCCCTGGTGCGCCGGTGGGTCAAAGCCCGGCTGCGCCAACTGGCGGCCAACGGCGGGGTGGTGGCCGAAGGCCGGGACCAGGGCACCGTGGTCTTCCCCGGGGCCACCCATAAATTTTATCTCTCTGCGGCCCTGGCCACCCGGGCGGCGCGCCGGCGCCGGGAGTGGCAGGGGGAGGGCGAACCGCCCCCTCTGGTCAATATGATGGCGGACATCGCCGCCCGGGACCTGCGGGATGAAACCCGGGATGAGGCGCCGTTGCGCGTCCCCGAGGACGCCGGCGTCATTGATACCACCGATTTGAGCATCGCCGCGGTGTTACAGCAGTGCCTGGCCAGGATCAGAGGCGTTGACCCGGCAGGTTGGAACCTAAACCCAGTAAACTTGTCTAAGGGGGCTAACATGGACGGTATGGAAAAAAATGAACTGACCAACCACACCCGGCCGGAGGAAATTGAAGAAGACCGGCCGCAACCCGCAGAGGTCGCAACTTCGGAGCCAGATTTCCCATCCCCGGCGGAACCCGCCGCGGAGATGCCGGATATGGAGTCCATGAGCGAACTCTACGAAGAAAGCTTGAGGCGAGTCCAGGAAGGGGAAGTCGTTAAAGGCCGCATCGTGTCCATCACCAAGGATTACGTCATGGTGGACATCGGCTACAAGTCCGAAGGCCAGATCCCCATCCACGAATTCACCGCCCCCGACGGGGAAGTCACCGCCCGGGTGGGGGAGGACGTGGAAGCCCTGATGGAGAGCCGGGAAGATGAAGAAGGCGCGCTCATGCTCTCCAAGAATAAAGCCTCCAAGATCAAGGTGTGGGAAGAGGTCGGTTCGGCCTACAACGACGATGGGGAAGTGGAGGGCACCATCGTGGCCAAGGTCAAGGGGGGCCTCTCCGTGGACCTGGGAGGCATTATCGCTTTCCTGCCCGGCTCCCAGGTTGACCTGGCGCCCATGCGCCATACCGACCATCTCATAGGCCAGCGTAATACCTTTAAGGTCTTGAAATTCAACCGCAAACGGCGCAACGTCGTCCTTTCCCGGCGAGCCCTGCTGGAGAAGGAGAGAAACGAAGCCAAAACCAACCTCCTGTCCTCTCTGGAAGAAGACAAGATCGTGCAGGGGGTGGTCAAAAATATCACCGATTACGGTATCTTCGTGGACCTGGGCGGTCTGGACGGTCTGCTGCACATCACCGACCTCTCCTATGGCCGGGTGCGCCATCCCGCGGACCTCTTTAAGGTGGGGGACACCATCACGGTCAAGGTCATGAGCTTCGATCTGGAAAAAGAGCGCATTTCCTTGGGGCTGAAGCAACTCACGCCGGATCCCTGGAGCGTGGTGGAGGAGAAATTCCCCCTGCTCAGCCGGGTAACCGGCAACGTGGTCAGCCTCACCGATTACGGGGTCTTTGTGGAACTGGAGCCGGGCGTGGAAGGGCTCATACACATCTCGGAGATGTCCTGGACCCGGAAGGTGCGCCATCCTTCCCAGGTGCTGAGCGTGGGCGACGTGGTGGAAGCCACCGTCCTGGAGGTGGAGCCCCAGCGGAAGCGCATCTCCCTGAGTCTGAAACAGGTGGAGCCCAATCCCTGGGAAGTCATCGGGGAAAAATACCCGGTGGGCTCGGTGATCGAAGGCAAAATCAAGAATATCACCGATTTCGGCATCTTCATCGGCATCGATGAAGGCATCGACGGCCTGGTGCACATCTCCGACATTTCCTGGACCAAGCGTTTCAAGCACCCCTCCGAGCTCTTCAAGAAAGGCCAGGTGATCCAGGCCAAGGTCCTCTACATCGACAAGGACAACGAGCGCTTTTCCCTGAGCATCAAGGATCTGGCCGACAACCCCTGGCAAACCATCGACCAGCGTTTCCCCATGGGTTCCATCGTCTCCGGCCCCATCACCAACATCACCGATTTCGGCCTCTTCGTCGAGGTGGAGGAAGGCATCGAGGGCCTCATCCACATCTCGGAGCAGAGCCGGGATAAGCAAAAAATGGCGGCCCTCAAGGTGGGAGACACGATCCGGGCCAAGGTGATTCACGCCTCGCCCACGGAACGCCGCATCGGCTTGAGCATCCGGAAACTGGAGACCGATGAGGAGCAGTCCCACTACCGGGATTACCTCCACTCCCGTACCGAAGCCACCTCCAACCTGGGGGATATTCTCCGGGAGACCCTGGAAGAAAAGCAGGGCAAGGACAACAACTAAGGCGTTATGAAATCGCGCTCGCTGTGGACCGGTTGCCTGGTCACGATCCTGGCGGTCCTCTTTTTCCTGGGACTCTCCGGGATAGTTCTGGCGCTCCTGGGGAAGGGCATGTTCTTCAGCCCCCGGGAGCGGGTGGGGGTGGTGGAGATCAAAGGATTGCTCACCGACTCCAGCACCGTCATCCGGCAACTGGACCGCTACCGGGACGATGACAGCATCAAGGCCATCGTGATCCGGATCAACTCCCCGGGCGGCGCGGTGGGGCCCGCCCAGGAGATCCTCCGGGAGGTGGAGAAGGTCCGCACCAAGAAAAAAATCGTGGCCTCCCTGGGGACCGTGGCTGCCTCCGGGGGCTACTACATCGCCTCGGGGGCCAACCTCATCATGGCCAACCGGGGCACCGCCACCGGCAGTATCGGCGTGATCATGCAGTTCGCCAACGTGGAGGGCCTGACCAAGAAGATCGGACTGGATTTCTTCAACCTGAAGGCCGGGCGCTACAAGGACGTGGGCTCGCCCTTCCGCCCCATGACCCCGGAAGATAAGGCCTATCTCCAGGGTTTTCTCGACAATATCTACCAGCAGTTTTTAAGCGACCTGGCCCACAACCGCAAGATTCCCCTGGCCAAGATGAAGGAGTTGGCGGAAGGCCGCATTTACTCCGGCGAGGAAGCCAAGCAGGTGGGCCTGGTGGACGAGATCGGCAACCTCCCCGACGCCATCGAGCGCGCCGGCCGCCTGGGCGGCATCACGGGCAAGGTGAAAGCCGTTTACCCGGAGAAGGAGGGCTACTCGCTCCTGCGCCTCTTCCTGGGTCAGGAAACTGAAGAGTCCCTGAGCCGGCTGGCCTTCCCCTACCCTGAACCCGCGTTTCTGCCGCCCTGGTTTAAGTAAGGCCTGGCAGCCTCAAAGCGGTTCTGGTCTGGAAAGTTTTCAAGGGTGCGTCTTACGCACCACTTGGCCTGGTTGACGGCGACTACGGAGGCCTGCCCCACCGGTCTTTTCATGATTTGCGGGTGTGCCCAAGGCCCATGCATGACTGACCTGGAACGTTCCTAAGTTTTTCGTAGCCCATGAAAGCGAAGATAAAAGAGATTACCCCCCAGGAGCTGGCCGGGATCATTCGCCGGCATCCCCGGGTAGTGGCCTTAACCGGGGCCGGCATCTCGGTTGAGTCGGGCATCCCCAGTTTCAGGGGCGCGGGCGGCCTCTGGGACCGCTTTGACCCCATGGAATACGCCCATATCCAGTCCTTCCGCCGCGACCCGGCCAAGGTCTGGCAACTCCTCCAGGAGCTGGACGCGACCATCGCCCGGGCCCGGCCCAACCCGGCCCACTACGCCCTGGCGGCGCTGGAGGCCAGGGGGTTTCTGACCGGCATCATCACCCAGAACGTGGACAACCTGCACCAGGCCGCGGGGTCCAAACGGGTGGTGGAGTACCACGGGAACGCCCTGCACTTCGTCTGCGATACCTGCCGCGGCCGCCACCCCCGGGAAACCCTGGATTTTTCCGCCACCCCCCTCTATTGCCTGTGCGGCGGCCTGATCCGGCCCGATGTGGTCTTCTTCGGGGAGGCCATTCCCCCCGCGGCCCAGGCCGAGGCCGAAGAACTGGCCCAGCACTGCGACCTGATGATCGTCATCGGCACCTCCGGCGAAGTAGCCCCGGCCAGCTACATCCCCCACATCGCCAAGGAATGGCGCGCGGTCATCGCCGAAAGCAACCTGGAACCCACCCGCCTCACCTCTAGCCTCACCGACCACTTCCTCAAAGGCTCCGCCGGGAAACTGCTGCCCCAGGTTATAGAATACTTATAAAAATGAAAAAGCCCCTGGGCCCCTCCCCTAACATAATCAGCCACCTTCACTCTCGAACGTCAATCCTTCCCCATCCGCGTCCACGAAGATGGTGTCGCCCTCGTTGAACCGGCCTTCCAGCAGCATGGGGGCCAGTTTGTCCTGGAGGTAGCGCTGGATGGCCCGGCGCAGGGGCCTCGCCCCGTAGACCGGGTCGTAGCCGGCGTCGGCCAGGAAGTCCCTCGCCTTATCGGTGAGATCCAGGGTAAGGTGCCGTTCCGAAAGCAGTCGCCGCAGCCGGGCCATCTGCAGGGTGACGATCTCCCGGAGCTGTTCTTTGGTGAGGCGCTGGAAGATGAGGATGTCGTCCACCCGGTTCAGGAACTCCGGCTTGAAGTGGCGCCGGAGCGCCTCCATGACCCGGTCCCGCAGGACCTTTTCGTCGCTGATCTCGGCGATGTAATGGCTGCCGAGGTTGGAGGTCATGATGACGATGGTGTTTTTAAAGTCCACGGTCCGGCCGTGGCCGTCGGTGAGGCGGCCGTCGTCCAGGATCTGGAGCAGAGAGTTGAACACCTCCGGGTGGGCCTTTTCGATCTCGTCAAACAGCACCACGGAGTAGGGCCGGCGGCGCACCGCTTCGGTGAGCTGGCCCCCTTCCTCGTAGCCCACGTACCCCGGCGGGGCGCCGATGAGGCGGGACACCGTGTGCTTCTCCATGTATTCGCTCATGTCCAGGCGGATCATGGCCGCTTCCGAGTCAAACAGGAATTCGGCCAAAGCCCGGGCCAGTTCGGTCTTGCCCACGCCGGTGGGGCCCAGGAAGATGAAGGAGCCCAGGGGGCGGTTGGGGTCTTGTAAGCCGGAGCGGGCGCGCCGCACGGCATTGGAGACGGCCCGCACCGCCTCTGCCTGGCCCACGATCCGCTGGGCGATGCGCTCTTCCATGTGCAGGAGTTTCTGCTTCTCGCCTTCGAGCATCCGGGTGACCGGGATGCCGGACCACTTGGCCACCACCTCCGCCACGTCCTCGGCGTCCACCTCTTCCTTGAGCATGGCGCCTTCTTGCTGCAGATCCGCCAGCTTCTGGTTTTCGGCCTCCAGTTCCTTTTGCAGATTGAGCAGGGTGCCGTAGCTCAACTCCGCCGCCCGGGCCAGGTCGCCGATGCGCTCGGCGTGGGCCGCTTCGATCTTGGCCTTCTCAATCTGCTCTTTGGTGGCCTGGATCTTGGTGATGGCCTCTTTTTCCTGCTGCCAGCGGGCCGTGAGCGCGGCGCTCTTCTCCTTCAGGTCGGCCAGCGATTTTTCAATCTTTTCCAGGCGCTCTTGTGAAGCCGGGTCCTGCTCTTTACGCAAAGCCTGCCGCTCAATCTCCTCCTGGGTGATTTTGCGCTCCACTAGATCGATTTCCGCCGGGCGGGAATCGATCTCCATGCGCAGTTTGGACGCGGCCTCGTCGATCAGGTCCACCGCCTTGTCCGGGAGTTGCCGGTCGGTGAGGTAGCGGTTACTGAGGGTGGCCGCGGCCACGATGGCGCTGTCCTTGATGCGCACTCCGTGGTGCACTTCGTATTTCTCTTTCAGGCCCCGGAGGATGGCGATGGTGTCCTCAACCGAAGGCTCGGCCACCATGATGGGCTGGAAGCGGCGCTCCAGGGCGGCGTCTTTTTCAATGTACTTGCGGTACTCGTTGATGGTGGTGGCGCCCACGCAATGCAATTCGCCCCGGGCCAGAGGCGGTTTGATCATGTTGGAGGCGTCCATCGCGCCCTCCGCGGCCCCGGCGCCCACCAGGGTGTGAAGCTCATCGATGAACATGATGATCTGGCCGTCGGACTCGGTCACTTCTTTGAGCACCGCCTTGAGACGGTCTTCGAATTCGCCCCGAAACTTGGCCCCGGCAATGAGCGCCCCCAGGTCCAGGGTTACCAGGCGCTGGTTTTTGAGGCCCTCCGGCACGTCGCCGTTGACGATGCGCTGGGCCAGGCCTTCCACGATGGCGGTCTTGCCCACCCCGGCTTCGCCGATGAGCACCGGGTTGTTCTTGGTGCGCCGGGAGAGCACCTGCACGATCCGCCGGATTTCGCTGTCCCGGCCGATCACCGGGTCAAGCTTGCCGTTCCGGGCCATTTCCGTCAAATCCCGGCCGTATTTTTCCAGGGCCTGAAATTTCTCTTCCGGGGCCTGGTCGGTGATCCGTTGGGCGCCCCGCAAGTCGGCCAGGGCCTTGAGGATAGCCTCGGGGGTGAGACCCTGGGCCCTGAGCACCCGGCCCACCTCGACAGCCTTGTCCGCCGCCAAAGCCCAGAAAAGGTGCTCGGTGGAGAGGTAATCATCTTTCATCCGGCCGGCCTGTTTGAAGGCGTCGTCCAGGGCCTTATTCAAGCCCGGGGAAATATAGACCTGGGCCTCGCCGCTCACCTTGGGCAGGCGGCTTAACAGGTCATCCACTCCCCGGGTCACGTTGCCGGGATCGATCTCCAGTTTTTTCAGAAGGGGGCGGATCAGGCCGTCCTCCTGGGCCAGGAGCGTGCGCAGCAAGTGGGCCGCCTCGATCTGGGGGTTCCCCAGCTGCCGGGCCAGTTCCTGGGCCCCCTGCAGGGCCTCCTGGGCTTTGTAGGTTAATTTGTCCATTCTCACTGCCATTATTTTCCAAACCTCCGCTTAATATGCTAACCTTGAGAAATTACTTATAAAAAGTTAAACATCAAAGTAACCTTGTCAAGTCCATGTGAATATGTGACAGGGTAAATCCCCAAAAAGCGCTTTCGGCGAATAATATTGACAGGAAGTGATTTTTTGATTAATATGAAATTGTTACAAACAATAATCTTTTTTAGCGCAGATTTTAATTAGTTATCTGACTAGGAATTAATGTGTGCGTAGATAATTTTAACTCAGAAAGTGGCTATGGTGATTATGGGGTGATAATCCCGCATAAGGCAGGCGACCTGCTCGGACCCCAAAACGCGGGGGTGCGTTGGGGCGCAAGGGAAATGCCCCAAAATGATTGCTGGTTGATACGAAATTAATACGAACAATCCCGTGGATAGTCAGGAATAACCATGGATAGAGCCGATTTGTATAAATCATTTCAGGATAGATATCTGAACAAGATAGAGATCGGCTTTAGACTGCCGGGTGAATTTCCTTTGCCGGAGGTTTGGCAGGAGATCCGGAAGGAGAGGAGGTCAAAGGCGGAGAACCTGGCCTTGAAGGATGAAAAGGGGGAAACTTTCTGGTACGTCAATACCAAACCCCTGCAGGCTAAACTCCATCAGATCGACAGTCGCGGCAAAGATTCATTATATAGTTACATTAACCCGGATATTGAAAATGAGTTGGCTCTTGACTCCATTATAGAAGAGGCCTGGGCTTCCAACATAATCGAGGGAGCGTTCACTACACGTAAACGCGCCCAGGAACTGGTGCGCCGCAACCTGACCCCCAAAGACAAAAACGAATTGATGATGAAGAATAATCATCAAGCTATGACGTTTATCCTCGAAAATCGGGAATCTGACTTCAGCATTGATTTCATCCTGAATATTCATCGAATTATAACTCAAAATACTTTGGATGACTCGGAATATGCAGGCAAATTCAGAGATGATGAGGTGTTTATTTGGGACAAGACCAACACTGTAATCTTTAAACCCATGGCGGAGGAAAACATTAAGGAAAGTTTAAACAACTTAGTCGTCTGGGTAAATACTCATTCTGAAGAAGACTTTATTCACCCGATTCTCAAAGCCTCAATCATCCACTTCTTCTTAGTCTATGTTCATCCTTTTTTTGACGGCAATGGCAGGACTGCAAGAGCTATTTTCTATTTATATTTGTTAAAACATAAGTATGATTTCTTCAAATATTTTTCTATTTCAGCATTAATCGCCAAGCAGAAAGAAAAATATTATAAAGCTATCAAAGAGGTAGAGGATTATGAGAACGACTTGACATATTTTCTGTTATATTCGGCTGATGTTGTTTTAAAGTCAATTGACGAGATACTTGTTAAGATCGCCAAAAAATACCAATCGGATAGAATTTCTAAAAATTTAAATTTGAGGGGGGTACATCTTAATAGAAGGCAAAAGAGGTTGATTAAGATACTCATAGACCAGGATCAAAAAACCATGACAACCAGGAGATATGAGAAAATATTCAAAGTATCGTATGGAACTGCGAGAAGCGATTTAAATGAATTATCGGAAAATGGACTTTTGCAAAAAAGAAAGTTGGGCAAAGGATTTATTTATTCCACCAATTTTGATTCCTTCTTAAGCTAAATCAAATTATCGTGATATTATGAAAACCATCGCCATCATCCCCGCCCGCTTCGGCTCCAGCCGCTTTCCGGGCAAACCCCTGGCGCTTATCCTGGGGAAACCCCTGATCCAGTGGGTTTACGAGCAGGCGCTTAAGGTTAAGGATTTGGACGGGGTCTGGGTGGCCACCGATGATGCGCGCATCAAGGAGTGTGTGGAGTCCTTCGGAGGCCGGGCCCTCATGACCCGGGAGGACCACCCCTCGGGGAGCGACCGCCTGGCCGAAGCCGCCGGGCTGCTCAACCTGGCGCCCGAGGACATCGTCATCAATATCCAGGGGGACCAGCCGGTCTTTCCCCCGGACCTCATCTCCCAATTGTCCGCGGTCCTCGCCCGGGACCCCGGGGTGGTCATGGTCACCCCGGTCAAACGCCTGAGCGACCCCGCGGCCGCGGCCAACCCCAACACCGTCAAGGTGGTGTTCGACCGGGCCGGGCGCGCCCTCTACTTCTCCCGCAGCCCCCTGCCCTTCTGGCGGGACGGCGGCCACCCCTCTTATTATCGGCACATCGGCATCTACGCCTACCGGGTGCAGTTTCTCAAGGAGTTCGTGCACCTTTCCGTCGGGCGCTGGGAAGCGGCCGAGAAGCTGGAGCAGCTCCGGGGCCTGGAGCACGGCTTTCCCATTCACATCGTGGAAACGGACGGGGACACCCGGGAGGTGGATAGCCCGGACGACGCCCGGCAGGTGGAAGAGTTTCTCCGGCGGCCATAGTCTGACTAATTCCGGATCCGATCCCTCATTCCCAAGCAGTTGCTCATGATCCTTTGGCTCACCCGTAAAAAAGGAAAGTTCGGTGGGGCGGGCCTCCGTGCCCGCCTCTGGCGCAGGGTAGCATTGGTGGCACAGGCTTTCCAGCCTGTGCGCCCCCACCGGCAAGATGCCGGTGCCACCAAGAACTTTTCAGACCAGGAGCTTGGGAACCATAAACAAAAAGTCGGGAGATTAGGGGGCGGCAGCTTGGGGAGCAGACGATCCCCGATAATACCCCGGGAATTTCTGGGCCAAGAACGGCGTTAATTGGGCGGCAACGATGTCCGCCATCCGGGCGGCGCCGGCGTTGGTGTAGTGCATCAGGTCGTAATAGTAGGCGGAGTTTTTGGGCATCTCCCGGGCCAGGTCGATCACCACCACGCCCCCTTCCCGGCCCACTTCCCGGGTGACGCCGTTGTAGAGGTCCAGGACCTGCCAGGCCGTGGCGCCGTCCATGTCCCGGGCCACAAACCGGTGGCCCAGGTCCACCCCGCTGGCCTCATCCACGCCTTCGCCGTAGAGCACCGGCTGCGTCAACAGCACCGGCAGGATATTATGCTCCCGGCAAATGGCCAGGAGTTTTTCCAGTCTGGCTTTATACGGCCGCACGTAATGGTCTTGATGGTCTTTAATAATAGCGGCCCTGGCCTCTCCCGAGACTTCGAACTGCGGCAGCTTTTTAAAGTCGATCTCCTGGGGGTCGTTCTGGTTGTTAATCATGACGGTCTTGGGAAAGTAATAGCGGTACAGGTTCACGCCGGCGGCGGCCAATTCGCTGTGCACCGCCGCGGAAGCCAGGAAGCGCTCCAGGGAGCGGAGGTTAACCCCATGAATCCGCTGGTCAAAATCACGTTCGCCCCGGATCCCCAGGTCATTAATCCCCACCAGGAAGATCACCACCTTGGGGTTTAACTTCACCAGGTAATCCTGCATCAAGATGCCGTGGCCGAAGGTGGAATTACCGCTGAGACCGGCATTATTGAGCCAGAGGCGCGTGAAGCGGCGCTGTAAGTTCACGCCCAACACGTGGGGCCAGGTCTTATCCTCCGCCAGGCCGAAACACTCGGTGGTGCTGCCGCCCACCGTAACGATCGTCAGATCCCGGGAAAAATCGGCGGACGGCTCCGGGCCCCGGAACCCCAAAGAATTGCGTTGATGAACCACGATCTTATCCAGTTTCCCCAACCCGTGTTCATGATGGATGATTTCCTTCTTATTGACGGGCAAAATGATTTTGTTACCTTTGATTCTGAAGCCTAACGGATTATAAACTCTTAAGATCAGTTCACAGAAACTCAAAACTACAACAAAGCTTACCAATAAAACCAAAAGGTTCTTGGCAACGTCACCTAATCTGGCCCGCATTGTTGTTTGCGACACTTCTTTTCGTGTCATTACTTGCCACTCCTGACCTCTTTTATGTATCATGAGTTACTGAATTGTCAAGGGGAATTCTGTCCCGGCGCCAACACGGTTTCTGCTATTGCGGCAAATCCTCGGGTAACAACAGGCACTGCTTAATTGCTGCGGCGCCGGCTTAAGCCCTTGCCAGGGGAGCCGGATATGACTATAGTTGCGTAAAAGGGCGCCTCAATGCTAACTGATCAACGCCACAGGCTTTTATGATCCCGTCCGTCCAACGGCAAATTTCCCCCGTGGCCATCTCCACGGCCCTGGGGCATGATGGCCGGGGTATCTTCCCCTACACCCTGCTCCCGGGCTACCGCCGGCTCCTGGCCGCGGTCAGGGATACCGGGGCCACGGTGTTCACCAAATCCGCCACCCGCGATAAACGCCGGGGAAACTTCATCCCCGCCAACCCCCTCACTTGGAAATACATCCGGCGGCTCCCGGATTTGGGCATGCTCAACGCTTACGGCCTCACCAACGACGGGGTGGAAGCCTGCGCCCCGGATATCCGGCGGGCCTGCGACCTGGGGTTCAAAATTATCCCCAATCTCTATCCCGAGTTCGTCAAGGGCACGGCCATCGCTATCCAAGAGACCCTGGCGGCCGTCGAGACCTACCGGCAGCACCTGGGCCCCCTCTTCCGGGCCCTGGAACTCAATTATTCCTGCCCCAACTCCGAGGAGGCCATTGCCAAAAATGTGGTCCAGGCTCTCCAGTGCACGCGAAAAGTGCGCAGCCTCTATCCGAAGCTGTTCCTAATCGCCAAGCTCAGCATCTGCCACCCCTACGAATTCGCCCAGGAACTGCAGCGCATCGGGGTCAACGCCCTCCACGCCGTCAACACCATCCCCTACAATATTGTCTTTCCGTTGCAGCGCTCCCCCCTGAACGAGGTGGGCGGCGGCGGCGTCTCCGGGGGTCCGGCCGGCCCCCTGGCTTTAAGGTATAATCGGGAATTGCGCCAAAAAGTTGACCTGTTCCTGATTATGGGCTGCGGCGTCACGGGCGCAGACGACGTTAAGCGCTACTTCGACCTGGGCGCCGACGCGGTCAGCCTGTGCACCCTGGCCCTCAGAAAACCGCAGGCCGCGGCCAGGATCGTGCTCAAGTTTAACGGCTGAGGCGGGGGCCGTAAGAAAGGGGGCAATGGAGCACCTGAAATCCATCGCCATCAGGTTCTCCCGGGCAGCCGGGAGGCCCCCTGGGGCCAGGAGGCCATCCGGCTCCTCCTGGGGGCAACCGCCCGCCCACCGAGACCACCTGGCCCACTTCGACGGCGACACCGGCAGTCTGGAGATTTTACCCCTGGCATGATTGCCGGCGGCATTTTTGTTTTTGTATCGGATGTTCCAGGCGGCCGTTTTTTATTTTTTGCGGTCCCATGTCCAGAGGAAGATCAGCGGTGCCTACTGAAATTATTTCCAAGAGTAACCGAGGGCTTATCTCAGAAAACCATCCCCTGGCCCCCCTGACCACCTGGCGGATCGGCGGGGCCGCGGCGCGTTTGGCGGTTCCGGCGGACCTGGAGGACGTTTGGGGCCTGATGCGCCTGGCTTTGGACCGGGGTTGGCCGCTCTTCTTCCTGGGCCGCGGCTCCAACGTGCTCATCGACGACGCCGGGCTGCCGGGGCTCACGCTGCATCTGGCGAAAAGCCTCCAGGGCTTGGAACGCCATGGCGACACCTTGAGGGCCGGGGCCGGCGTGTCTCTGCCCCGGCTGGCCCAGGCCGCGGCCCGGCTGGGTTTCTCCGGCTTTGAGTTCCTGGCCGGCATCCCCGGCACCGTGGGCGCGGCGGTGCGCCTCAACGCCGGGGCCGAGGGCGACACCCTGGCCGGGGTCCTGAAACGGGTGTGGGTGGCCACTCCCCAACTGCAACTCCTGGAATTGCAGCCCGGTGAACTGGACCTGGGCTACCGCGCCTCTCTCCTCCTCAACTTTCCCCACTGGCTGGTGGTGGAGGCGGAATTTAACCTGGCGCACCCCGCCGGCCCCGAAGCCATCAAGACCCGCATGGCGGAATTAATCGCCCAACGCAAAACCCGGCAGCCCGCTAACCCCAAGAGTTGCGGCAGCGTCTTCAAAAATCCGCCGGGGGGGCCGGCTGCGGGGTGGCTCATCGAGGCGGCCGGGTTCAAGGGACGCCGCCTCGGGGACGCCCTGGTCTCCCGGAAACACGCCAACTTCATCCTCAACCACGGACGCGCCACCGCGGCCCAAGTCAAGGCCCTGATCGCCGATATTCAGGAAAAAGTCTGGCGGACCCAGGGGGTCGCCCTGGAGCGGGAAGTGGTCTTGCTGCCGGAGGATTTGGCGTGCGCGGTGTAGGGCCGGCGCCCTTACCGCCCCTATGTCCCCCCCCCGGCCCTCGCCTCGGTGATTAGGCCGAAACGATTGGCAGTCGGATAGTGCAGGTGGTGCCGCGGTCCACGACGCTCTCGATGGTGATCTCGCCCTGATGTTGGGCAATGAGGCCCCGGCAGATGATCAGGCCCAAACCGGTGCCCCCGGGCTTGGTGGTGAAAAACGGGGTAAAGAGGTTGTGCAACTGCTCCGGGGGGATGCCGTGCCCGGTGTCGGTGATTTTGAGCACCAGGTCGTCATCCTGGACTGTGGCGCTGACGGTCAAGTCGCCGCCCTCGGGCATAGCCTCCAGGGCGTTCTTGAAGAGATTGATCAGCACCTGGCGGATCTGACCGCAGTCAAAGGCAAACGGCGGAATCCGCTTCTGGGCGTGGAGGTGGAAGACCACGGCCCGCTCTTTGAAGCCGCTGTCCATGAGTTCCGCCACTTCCCGAATCAAGGCCGGGAGGTCCCCCACGGTTTTTTGGGGCGGCGCGCCCCGGGTGAAGGCGCTCATGTCGGTTAAAAACTTCTCCAACCGCTGCACCTCCTGATGGATGAGGTTCAAGCGGCGCCGGGCGTCCTCGGGGAGATCGGGCAGCCGCCCCAGTTGGGCGGCAAACCCCCCGATGGTGATCAGAGGATTCTTGATCTCATGGCTGATATGGGCCACCATCTTGCCCAGGGTGGCCAGCCGTTCGCTCCGCAGGAGTTCCGTCTCCAGCCGCCGCCGTTCCCGGAGGTCCCTGAAATAGCCGACAATACCGACCTCCCGGCCGTCTTCGTGCAAGAGGCGGGCCGACAGCCAGATGGGCACCAGGGAGCCGTCTTTATGACGGGCCTGGGTTTCATAATTTTCCAGAATGCCCGCGCCCCCATGGGCCGGGTCGTAAATCAACCGTTTAATTTCACGAGCGGTGTTATTAGGATAGAATTTATAGACCTTGATTTTGCCGATGGCCTCTTCCGGGGTGTAACCCAGGATTTTGCCGGCGCCGTCGTTGAAAATGAGGACGTTTCCCAGCATGTCATTGACGATGATCCCATCCATGGAGGCCTGGACCAGGTTGCGCTCCAGTTCGTCCATCTGCCGGACCCGGGATTCCAGCCGGAAGCGGTCGGTGACATCCCGGAGAGACCACAGGGTCCAGGCGGCTCCGCGCCTGCCTTCCAGGTGGTTCAGGGTGCACTCATAGACATGGACCTTGTCCTGGGCCTCTCGGGTCATGAGGGTGCGGGCCGGATACCAGGGGCTCAACTCCTCGGGGCAGAAACCCAACTTCAGGGCGTCGGTGCCCAGAAAGGGCGTCCCCAAATCCTGACAGGGACGGCCGATGATCTTTTCCCACTTGAGCCCGAAGTGCTTCAGGAACGAGACATTAGCATAGGTAATGCGGAGATCATCGTCCAGCACCAGGGCATACGTGTCGGCGAGGCTGTCCAGGAGCCGGGCAAAAAGCCTCTCCGGCGGCTTGCGCGTCAAACTCCGGGGTGTGCGGGAAGAAGTCATATCCGTCTCTTGCCTTAAATGTAGTGCCGCTCCACGGTGGATGCAAGGTTATTTTGGCCCGGGGCCTCGCGCCACCCGCTCCCCTGGCCGGGGCCGGGGGCCAAACCTCTCCTGCTTATACCGAGTGGCGGTCAAAAATTTACAGACGAGACGTAGAAGCGCACCTCTGTGCGCGCCCTCAGGGGGGGACACAGATCCCCCCCCTACAAAAATTGTCCATTGAGCGCTAATCGGTATTATACCGTGTTCGTTTTGTAGGGGCGGGTTTGAAACCCGCCCCTACGAGAGATATCAATAGGTTATCTGGATGGTTTGTTTCATTTCAAAGGGAACACGGTATTAGAGGTTCTTTACCATAAGACTGTTATCATGTCGGGTTTATGAAAGATTGGACTGCATGAGCAGGGGGTTTTGTGGGTTTGAGAGCCGACGCGTGGTGACCGAGCCGGAACTGCCCACCGAAAGCATTTCCGGCAGGGCCGTTTAGGTTATGGCGGTGGCCCAGGGAAGGGTAGGGTGACCGTTCTCTTCACCATCTCCTGATTCTTCCTCCCTTCCTTGCCACTTGCTCTTTAGACTTTATCCGGGCGCCAGTAATCGTCCTCCAGGCGCTGGATATCGTCTTCTTCCAGGTAGGCCCCGGTCTGGACCTCGATGAGCTGAATGGGCTCCACCGTGGGGTTTTCCAGGCGGTGCGGGGTCTTTTGGGGGATATAGACGCTCTGGTTGCTCCCCACCAGCCTGACCTCCTGACCGATGGTGACCCGGGCCGTGCCCGTGACCACCACCCAGTGTTCGGCCCGGTGCTGGTGCACCTGGAGACTGAGCTTTTGGCCCGGGTCCACCACGATCCGTTTGACCTTAAAACCCGGCCCCTCGTCCATGACCGTATACCGGCCCCAGGGACGCTCCACCGTGGTATGCTGCACCGACTCCACCAGATGCTGCCGGTGCAACTCCGTCACCAGGTCTTTGACCTCCTGGGCCCGATCCCGGTGGCAGACCAGCGTGGCATCCGGGGTATCCACCACGATAATCCGCTCTAAACCGATGGTGGCCACCAGGCGGTTTTGGGCAAAGAGGATGCAGTCCTGGCTGCCCCGGTCCTGCACCCGGCCCAGGAGCACGTTACCTTGTTCATCCCGGGGAAAGAGCTCGTGCAGGGCTTCCCAGGTCCCCACGTCGTTCCAGCCCATGGAAACCGGCACCACCGCCACGTTCTCGGCCTTCTCCAGGATGCCGTGATCCAACGAGATGCTGGGGCAATGTTGATAGACTTCGGCAAGGGGTGGCCGGTTTTCCTTGACCTGCAACCGGGCCAGTTCCCGGTGCAGGTCCGGCAAATAACGGGCCATGGCGGCCAGCAAGACATCCCGGCGAAAGACAAAGATGCCGCTATTCCAGTAGTACCCCCCTGCGGCCACAAACTCCCGGGCCCGGTCCAGGGGGGGCTTCTCGATAAACCGGGCGGTCCGGTAAACCCTCCCCTGGTCATCCAGGGGAGCCCCCTGCTTGACGTAGCCGTAGCCCGTCTCCGGACGGGTGGGGGGGATGCCGAAGGTCACCAGGTAGCCGGCCTGGGCCCAGACGGCGCCCAGGTCCAGGGCCTGGAGCAGACTGGCCAGGTCTTGGATAAAATGGTCGGACGGGAAGACCGCCATGACGGCATCCTCGGCCTCCCCTCCTAGGTAAACCGCGGCCAGCCCCACCGCCGCCGCGGTATTCCGGCCCTCGGGTTCAATCCAGATGCGGACCTCGTCCCAGCCCTGGCGGTGTAATTCCCGGTGAATAAGTTCGGCCTGGCCGGCGTTGGTCACCACCGCCAGACGCTTGGCGGGAATCCGGGGGAGCAGGCGCTCGACGGTGGTTTGCAGCATGGACTCGGAGCCCAGGAGGCGCAGGACCTGCTTGGGGTACTGGGAGCGGCTCAAGGGCCAAAACCGGGTCCCCCACCCCCCGGCCAGAATTACGCCATAGAGAGGAATCGTCGCGGCATCAACCATGGTTGCTTCATTCCCCGAACAACGGATTTCGTTGTGATAACTTATAGATGGCCTGGCGGAAGCTGGGTTCCGGGAGGCTTACCGTGAGGGAGGATGGGCAAAAGACACCCCCATCCCCGGCTTCACCGGCCACCGGGTTCTCGCCGCGGTGGAACAGGTTTTAAACCTGTTTCGGTGTCTGACTGAGAACTGACTATTTCCCTTCGGCGGGAAGACTGTCCAGCAGCTTTTGGGCCGCTTCCCGCTCGGCAAATTTGGTCTTGGTCGCCAGCGCCTTGGTTAAAGCTGCCCGAGCCGCGGCCGTCTCTCCCAGTTTGGCTTCACACCACGCCAAATGGTACAGCATGGCAGGTTGACCGGGAGCGTGCTCCAACGCCTTTTCCAGGTAGGTCTTGGCCTGGGCGTATTTTGCCTGTCTAGCCAGAATCCAGCCCATGGTGTCCAAAAAGCTGGGTTCTTCGGGGTGATCCTCCAGGGTTTCAGCTGAGAGTTTCTGAGCCCGGGCGAGGTTGTCCGGCGTGGGCTGGTGTTCCGCCAGCATGTAAGCCAGATTGTTGCGAGACAAAGAGGTAAAGAGGTTTCGGGCCAGCAAGCTGTTATAGAGGTTGATAGCCTTGTCAAACTGTTGCTGCCGCTCATAGACCGTGGCCAACACCAGGGAGAAGGTCGGTGCAGATTTGGGGTCCGCGGCCTTGGCTTCCAGTTGCTCCAGGGCCTTGTCGGCACTGGGCATTTGTTGGTAGGCCAGGGCTAACAGTTGCAGGGCGGACACCTGCTGGGGATTCAGGCTCAGGGCTTCTTCCAGCGGGGCGATGGCGGCCTGGGGCTGCTTCTGGATCAACAGCAGTTCGCCCAACATCTGGTGCAACTGCGGATTTTTAGGACTGCGCGACAGAGTCCGGCGTACTTCCGCCAAGGCCTTTTCAGGCTGCTGCTGCTCCTGGTAGATGCCCACCGCGACTTGCAAGGCGGGCAGGAAGTCCGGTTGGACCTGCAAGGCTTTGTCCGCGTACTTGAGGGCCACATCCGTCTTCTTGGCCTTTAACCCTAGCCGCGCCATTTGAAAATAGCCTTGGGGATTCTTGGGCTCCAGATCAATGATTTTCTGGAAGGCGGCCCTGGCCTGGGCATCATCGCCTTTACCGGCATAGACCTCCCCCAGGGTGACAAGATTGGCGATATCTTTGCCGTTGAGTCGCAGATAACCCTGGATCGTATTGATGGCGCCGTCATAATCCTTGGCCTGGAGAAACATGCCGTACAGGAATTTCCTGGCATCCATATGGTCCGGTTTGATTTCCAGCGCCTTTTTGGCATTTTCCTTGGCCTGTCCCTCCTCTTTGTTCAGCAGGTTGGCCCTGGCCAGGAGCAGCCAAGCTTGAGGGTCTTGGGGCCGATCTTGGGTGAGGAGACGGAAACTGTTCACCGCGGTCAAACCGTCTTTTTTTTGCAGGGCGATGATCCCCTGGGTTTCAGTGGCGTGCATGTCCTTGGGGTTTACCTTCAGGACTTCATTTACCAGCTTCTCGGCCGCAGCGATATGGTCCTGGGCTAACTTAAGACGAGCCAGTTCATTTTTGGCTTGCACCCCTTTAGGCCCGTCGGGGTCCAGTTTGATGATTTCCTCCAGCACTTGCGCGGCCTGTCCCTGCCGCCGCAGGGCCAAATAAAATTCTGCCAGCCCGAAGCGGGCCGGATAATTGTCCGGGTGCCCGTGAATAAAATCCTTGAGGGTTTTCTCTGCGTCCTGGCGCCGGCCTTGACTGACCAGGAAGCGAGCCAGCAAGATGACCGGTTTCTCGCTGTCCGGCTCCAGGCTGACGATCCGGCGGAGAGCCGTCTCGGCTTTATCCCCTTGCCCGGCCATCGCATAATGGCGGACTATCTGGTTATAAAGGCCGGTATTCTTGGGTTCCTGGTCGATGGCTTTCAGCAGGAACGACTCCCCGACTTCGAACTGCTTTTGGTTGTCAGCCAGGCCGGCTCTGGCGACATAGAGGTTCAGGGCTTTGGGATTGGTCTTAATGCCGTTCTCCAAAATGGCCGCCGCTGCTTCTAATTTCTTCTCTTTCGCCAGGATGGAGGCCTCCAGAAGATAGGCGGAGATCTTGCCGGGGTCCAGGCGGCGCACTTCGGCCAGCACCTCCAGGGCTTTCTGGGGCTGTGACTGGGCCATGGATAAGGAAGCGGACAACAGTAAGGCGTCGGTGTTTTGGGGCTCCTGCTTCAGGACGAGATCGGCCTTTTCCTTGGCCCTGTCCAGTTGCTTGGCCATCAGGAGGATCTCCCCCAGCAGTATTTGGGCCTCCGTGAGATTGGGGTCGAGTTCCACGGCTTGATTCAAGGCCCCGTATGCCCCCCGGGGATTTTGCGTTTTGAGTTCGGTTTTGCCCAGCCACATGAAGGCTGGGGCAAATTTGGGGTCAATCTGCATGGCGTTCCGGAATTGCAGGCGAGCCCGGACATAGTCTTCCTGCTCATATAATGCCTGCCCGGAGGCCAGGAATTTATCCCGTTTCTCCTCCATGCTGCTGCAGGCGCACAAAGAGACGGCCACGAGCAGGGCCACTACCCAGACAGCTTTATTCCACCGGAAAATCTGTTTTTTTTGCATGATGTCATCGGACCTTTTTAAAAAAAAGTTATACGCATCCCAGCGCCTTAGCCAAAAATTATCGAGCCCTTGGGGGGGCCGCAGAAAGCCTGTCAACCGAGAGGGGCAAGCCCCCCAAGGCTCAAAAAGGGAGCAGGGTGGCTTTCCAGCGGGGAGAGCCAAGCTTGCATTGCGGCGTCGCAATTCTCCATTGGGGCCGGGGGACCCTCCAGGCCAATCCCCGGGGGATCCCGGGGTCGATTACATCTTCGTCCATGAACGGACTTAAGCCGATGAGTTTCAGGCTTTCCCGAAGCGACTCCCCCGCATAGGCCTTAAGGATGGTCGCCACATAATGCCGCGTCTCGGCAAACGGCGGGCAACCCTGGTATTTCACCACATTACCCGGCCCGGCGTTATATGCGGCCAGGGCCAGGCAAACATCCTGGTTAAATTGGCTGAGGCACCGTTCCAGATATTTAATGCCCCCGGCAATGTTTTGCTCCACATCAAACGCGTCGGATACTCCCATCATGGCCGCAGTCCCCGGCATCAACTGCATGAGCCCCATGGCGCCCTTGGGGGAGACGGCATGGGCATTAAACCCCGACTCCTGGCGAATGACAGCCCACACCAGGTCTTGGTCCACGCCATACTGCTCAGCGTATTTCTCAATCACCATTTCCAGGTTTTGGCGCTTAACCAGGTTCGCAATCTGGGCCGGTAACCGGGGCGCCTGACCGGTTCCCTCCCTGACCGTTACGGGTAAGGTCTCGCCGGGGTTTTTCCGTTCACCCCCTGGCGGGGCCACTAGCGCCTGGGCCGCTTGCCTGTCAACCTCATCTTCTGCCGCGGCATTGGGGGGCGCGGGGGTGGGGCCGGCCAGCCGGGAGAAGGCTCGACCGCCTCCCATGCCCGGACGGGGTTCTCCGAGAGGACCTGGGCCCAGAAACAGCAGTAACCCAATCAATCCGAGCCCCGCAACGACCTGTATGCCACGCGCCATCGGCAAGCCTGATCCTAAAGGTTTTTTAAGAAATTTATTATACTACAACTTTCACCATCCGTCTACTTTTTTAGCCGCGTGGTTGCAGGCGTTGCCTCTCGACGGTTTTCCCTTTTCCCCGGCAAAAAATTAGGTTTATTGAGCGTCAATATCAGGGAGTTCCGGATGGTGCCTGGTTGGCGGCTGGTTTAACTTCTTTTATAAAACAGCCCGGCGCCCCCCGGCATCAACCGAAAACCTTGATGGAGAGGGAGTATTTTTTCGGATTATTTTTTATGGCGCAACTGTTTCGACAACATCGGGGCCAGAACCTGGGGACCGTATCATGGTTTTAAGCGGCCGTGTCAAGGGGGATTTCTTGCTGACTCTCAAGCTATTATGGCATTCGCCGTTATGCCTTTCTGTACCGCTTGGCACCGCGCCTCAAGGGTCCGGATTACTCACCTTGCTGTGCACCTCCGGCGAACCAGAACTGGCAATCTTAGGCAATTCGAGCTTGATACTGGTTAAAAATTGAAAGAATGTTGGGGTTTTTGTTAGTTTTGTCTGCTCCTTTATAAAAAAACAGTTGACAAATAGAATGCAACCTCTACAGTACAAAAAAATACTATTGCTTTTGACTTTATGTGGCTCGAAAGAGGGGGAAAACTATCGAGCCGCGGGGGGGGATGCAGTGGTGAAAAGGCCAGCCCGAAGGTGGATGTGGCTGTGGTGGGGGATAATCCTGGGTCTTCTGGGCGCGGCGCCGGCCCAGGCCGCGGACCTGTTGGATCGGGTGAAGACCCAGGAGATCAACCAGATTCTCCGGCTGAAGGTGGGGCGCTCCAAAGTGTTGAAGACGCCCTTCGCCCTCACCCGGATCTCGGTGGCCGACCCGGACATCGCTGACCTGATTCTCATCAGCGAACGGGAGATTTACATCAACGCTCTGGCCCCGGGGGTGACCAATATCAGCATGTGGGGCAAGTCCCGCTTTACCTCCGCCACCGTCACGGTGGAGGCCGACCTGACCCTGTTGAAGGAGAAGCTCCACCAGATCCTGCCCAAGGAGAAGATCGGGGCGGAGGCCGCGGGGGACTCCATCGTCCTGACCGGGGAGGTCTCGGGGCCGGTGGCCCAGAGCACCGCCCTGGCCCTGGCCCTGCCCTTTGCCGGCGGTAAGAAGGAGAAGGTGGTGAACGTCCTGCACGTCGGGGGCGTGCAGCAGGTGATGCTGGAGGTGCGGGTGGCGGAGATCAACCGGCTGGTGGCCGAACGCATCGGCGTCAACTTCAACGCCCTGGCCCCCGGCGGCAATTTCGGGGTCAACCAGATCAACAGCCTGGCCGGCGTCACCGACCTGACCCGGGTTTTCACCGGGGTCACCCGCTCCTCTTCCACCACCTCCTTCACCCAGCTGCTCACCCCCGCGCTGACGGCCATGGGGGGCTGGACCGCGGCCGGGACCCTGTGGACCGTCTTTTTGGACCTCCTGAAGCAGCAGAACCTGGGCCGGGTGCTGGCGGAGCCCAACCTGGTGACCACCAGCGGCCAGCAGGCCTCCTTCCTGGCGGGGGGCGAGTTTCCCATCCCGGTGCCCCAGAGCGGGTCCGGCGGGGCCACCACCATCACGGTGGAATATAAGAAATTCGGGGTGCAGCTGGAATTCACCCCCACGGTGCTGAACGAAGGCAAGATCGCGGTGAAGGTGCATCCCACCGTGAGCGAACTGGATAATACCTTCGGGCAGTCCTTTGTCCTGCCGGGGGGCTATGTGGTGCCGGGCCTGCGCACCCGGGAGATGAACACTCACGTGGAGGTTAACGACGGCCAGACCTTCGCCATCGCCGGGCTGCTGTCGGACAACTCCCGGACCATCATCAGAAAATTTCCGGTGCTGGGGGATATCCCCGTCCTGGGGGTCCTGTTCCGCTCCAACGAATACCAGAAGAACCTGACGGAGCTGGTGGCCCTGGTGACCCCCCACCTGGTGAAGCCCATGGCCCCGGGGGCGGCCCGGCTGCCCACGGATAAGTGGATCGATCCCTCGGACGTGGACTTCTACCTGCTGGGGCTGGACCAGGGCCGGCAGCAGCCGGCGGCGGCGGGCGCACCCGCACCCGCGGCGCCGCTGCCGCCGGGGTTCGGCCACCAGTCCCTGAAATAGGGTGACGCTGCATAAATAAGATGGATTTTCTATGTAAGAAAAAAGCCCCAATAAAGGCCAGTATTTTACCCCCCTTTTTTAAAGGGGGGCAGGGGGGATTACATAACCGTCTGATAATCCCCCTAAATCCCCCTTTAGGAAAGGGGGACTTTCAATACCCGGTTATGGCTGCAAGCTTGTTTTATCGAGCGGTTATTTATGCACCTAAGTACAGGATTTCATAAATACGCTAACGTCATATATCGCCCCCCTCACCCCAACCCTCTCCCCCCGAAGCGGGGGGAGAGGGGGTAGGTTAGGTCGTTGGGTTTTTTATGATGGCAGAGCATCAAATCGGTCTCATCTTTTCCCCTCTCCCCCAATGGGGGAGAGGGTTGGGGTGAGGGGGAAATACGTCACCGTATTTATGAAATTGAGCAACTAAGCACTAGGCGCCCGGCGCCGGAGAGAGAGCCATGCATACCAACGATCATTGCCTCACGGCCACAACGAAAGATGAAAAATGGCTGGTGTTGGTGGGGCGGCCGTCCCTGGCCGCCTCTGGCTGGCGGGCACGGAGGCCCGCCCCACCGAGCTATTTTCATATAAAGGCAACGAAAACCCTTCAAGCCCTGATGCGCCTGGCGTTGGGGGTGGCGCTGCTGGCGCTGGCCGGGTGCTACCCGCCCAGCGCCCTGGAGACAGATTACGGCAATGCGGTGCGCAACAACGTCGCCCAGCAGGTGGTGAACCCCCGGGCCGGCTTCAACCCGAAGCCCGCGGTGGGGCTGCCGCCCCAGGCCGCGGCCGGCGAGATGGAGAGATACGACAAAACCTTTAAGGAAGAACCGAAGAAAATGGAGAAGCAATTAGATTATCAAAGAACTCAATGAACTGCACTCGCCGCATCACCAGGGGGACCGAGGCGGGCCTGAAAGCCGCCATTGGGGGAGAACGACATGGGTAACGGGGGGGAGCAAAAACCGGGCGCTGCTATGGGATCTCGGGATCGCGGCTACTGCCGTGGGCGCCGATCTGGGGTTGGGCAGGGATTGGCTCGTTCTGGCGGCCGCAGGTCCTCTGGCGGATATGGGCTGGCCGGTCTGGCGGTGCTGGCCCTTTGGGGAGCCTGGTCTTTGGGAGTGGTTGGCTGCACCGGCCCGGGGTCGGGCTATGGCCGGATAGAAGACACCCCCGGCTCTGCTTTGGCCAACATGCGTTTGTCTCCCGGGGAAATCTCCCGGTTGGAGCGGAATGCGCACTACTACAAGTTGATGGGGCGGCCCGAGTTGGGCCTCAAGGAATTGGAACTGGCCCTTCAACAAAATCCTGACAATCTCCAGATCGCCAATTTCCTGGCCCAGAACTATGAAGGGCTGGGAAAATTCGAGGCAGCCCGCCAGCTTTACCAGGAGGCGCTCACCCGGCACGG
This sequence comes from Deltaproteobacteria bacterium, assembly GCA_016875015.1. Classification (GTDB taxonomy): domain Bacteria; phylum Desulfobacterota; class Desulfobaccia; order Desulfobaccales; family 0-14-0-80-60-11; genus 0-14-0-80-60-11. Next base: position 44,712 of record VGSJ01000014.1, read on the forward strand.
GTCCCATCCCGCCATGGCCAATAATTTATGCTTCTCTTATTACCAGGAGGGCCGTTGGCAAGAGGCGGAGACGTGCTTTCGCCAAACCCTGGCCCGTGATCCCGGCAATGTCGCGGCGCGCAACAACCTGGGGCTCCTGTATTGCCGTCTCGGCCGCCAGGACGAGGCCCGCCGGCTCTGGCAGGAAGCAGAGAATGGTGCGGCCGCGGACGCCAAAATGAGCCAGGTCCTGGCAGCTCTCGGGATGCCGGAGCGCGCCGTGTATGCCCAGAGGCCCGAACCCGCTCCGCCGGCGGCCAGGGTGACCCAAGCCCCAACGTCGAACGCGGCCGCCTCCCGTTTGCCTGCCCCTGTCCCAGCCAAGGATAACCCCCCGGCTCAACCTGTCACCCCTAAAGAGTCCGCCGGACAGTTGGCCACCAAACCTGCGGCGCCGACGCCAGGGCCGGTCGCCGCCAGGCCGCGGCCGGAGGCCCGGAAGCAGGCTGCCGCCCCCAAGCAGGCCCTGGCGGCCGAAGCGCCGGGACCAGCCCCCCAGGCGGAGGCCCGCCCCCCTCACCCCCCCCGGACCACCGCCGAACTGGTGAATACGGCCGTCGAGGTCAGAAACGGCACCCATACCAAGAATCTGGCCCACCAGACCCGCGCCCTGCTCCACCGGGAGGGGTTCACCGTGGCCGGGATCGGCGATCACCAGTATTCCGACGCGGCCAAGACCACGATTTATTATCGGCCCGGGGCGGAAAGAGTCGCCTGGGCGGTGGCCCGCACGATTTTCCCGGAGGCCGGACTGGCCCCAAGCAAGAAGCTTAAGAAGGGTATGGACATCCTCGTGCTGCTGCGGCGCGATCTCCTGGAAAACTCGCAGTTCATGGCACGACTGGCCGACGGCGCGCCGCCAGCCGCGCCGGTCTCCAAGACCCCTGCCGCCACCGATAAACTCATGGCCGCCAAGACCGAGGCGGAACGGCCCGCCGCCGGCCTTCAGGAACCTCTGGGAGAGAGCCGGGCCAAGGCCGGGCCGGGGCCGCCGCCCTTGCCGCCCAAGTCCACGGAAGTGGCGGCCCAGCCCCTCCCCGCAGCCGCGCCAACCCCCCTGACCGCAGCCGATCAGGTGGACACGGCCATTGAGGTCAGGAACGGCACCTGGACCAAAAATCTGGCCCGCCAGACCCGCTCCCTGCTCCACCGGGAGGGGTTCACGGTGGCCAGGATCGGCAATCACGTGGATTTCGGCGCGGCCAAAACCATAATTTATTATCGGCCCGAGGCGGAAAAAGTCGCCCGGGCGGTGGGCCGCACGGTTTTCCCGGGAGCCGGACTGGAACCAAGCATGAAGCTTAAGAAGGGCATGGATATCAAGATCCTCTTAGGCGCGGATCTCCTCGAACGCCCGCAACTGATGGCGCGCTTGGTTGCCGAGGCTAAATGACGGCGGCACTGCCTCCTCTCCGGCGGCTGGTCACCGCAGTTTTGGTATTGACCTTGCCGTTGCTGACGAGCCAGTGTTCCAAGAAATCACCACAGGCTCCTGCGGTGCAAGGCCTGACCCCGGATCAGGCGGAAAAATTTCAGGCCCTCCACGACCCCTGGCCTGACCAGAAGCCCAGGCCGCCGGAACAGTTACCCGAGGACCGCCTGGAGGCCCTGGGCGATTTAGCCCTGAAAAACCGGAACTTCGACAACTCGCTGATCAATTACCTGCAAATCCTGCAGAAGCACCCGGAGCGCTATGACCTGCACTACAAAGTGGGGGTCATTTTTCTCCTGTCCGGGAAGTTGGAGGCCGCCCAGAAAGAACTGGCCCTGGTCCTGGTGCACCGGCCGGAGATGCTCAAGGCCCACGAAGCCATGGGGCTGGTGCACCTCCAAGGCAAACAATATCCGTTGGCCATCGACGAATTTCAGTACGTTTTGAATCAGGACCCCAAGCGGGCCCAGACCTGTCACCTTCTGGGAGTCACCTTCCTGGAGTCCGGCCGGCCCGACCGCGCCATTCTGGCGCTGAAAACCGCCACCGGGCTGGACCCTCGCCAGTTATCCTCCCACATCGCCCTGGCCCAGGCCTACCTGCAGCAGAAAGATTATCCGCAGGCCGTGGCCAGCCTCAAGCAGGCCCAAACCCTGGCCCCGCAGGATAAAAGGATCAACCGGCTGCTGGGACAGGCCCTGGGGGCCCAGAAGCAGTATCCCCAGGCCCTGGAAGCCTTTATGAAGGCGGGGGACGAAGCTCAGGCCTATAACAATATCGGGGTGTTTTTCTTCATGGATGGGCAGTACGAGGAGGCCGCCAAATGTTTCCAGCGCGCCCTGGAGATCAGGCCCACCTTCTACCAGGAAGCCAAAACCAACCTGCAGCGGGCCCTGGAAAAAATGCAGGAGACCCGGAAAGACGGCAGTTAGCTCATCATTTCGGGTTAACCGGGCCGCGGCCAGGCGCAGGGGCGGGGAGAACCCGCCTTTACTTTTTGGTCCCGCACTCATGCCGGTGCTCCCTCAAGGAGCAGGAGCGGGATTATAGCGTTTGCCATAAATTCCTTCCGCTTGGAGGTTCTTAAATCCCCCTAAATCCAATGCTGTTCACTTAGCACCCGAGCTTTCAAAAAATCCGGGAACGCATTTATCAACGACAGGGAGAAAGTGATTAATTCCCCCTCACCCTAACCCTCTCCCCCATTGGGGGAGAGGGAATAAAGAAGGATATCCGGTAATTCTCCCTCTCCCCCCGGCGGGGGGAGAGGGCTGGGGTGAGGGGGGGCACGCTC